>NZ_JAJUJR010000016.1 GCF_029265225.1 Sedimentibacter sp. | reverse complement strand
TTGCGGATTTTTCGAAGCAGGCTGACATAATCGCTGTGGTCAACCTGAAGGTTCTTGCATTTGACAGGCGTCATGCATTCCCTGTCCACGCATGCTCCGAATTTTTCCTGCTTTTTACATGCCTTTATTCTGAAGTTTGCCGTAGGTCCACCCACATCGTGAATATATCCCTTGAATTCCTTGTCATGTTTCATCGTTTCAACTTCTTTAAGAATTGAATCATGACTTCTTGCCTGGACTATTCTTCCCTGATGAAAGTTTAAAGCACAGAAATTGCAACCTCCGAAACACCCTCTGACGCTTGTTATGCTGAATTTGATTTCCTTCAGTGCAGGTATTCCTCCGTCTTTTTTGTAAATGGGATGGCAATCCATCATATATTCAAGGTCATAAACATCGTCAAGCTCATCCATGGTGAGAGTTTCCATGGGAGGATTCTGCACAACATATACGGTTCCATACTGTTCAACAAGAGTCTTGCCGGATATGGCATCTGTATTTTCATATTGAATTTTAAAACTTTCTGCATATTTTTTCTTCGAAGATGACACTTCATCAAACTCAGGAAGAAAAAGGGGTTCAAATGGACGTTCCCTGTCTTTTGTCTTGTACACTGTTCCGTTTATGAATGTAATTTCTCCTGCAGGAATTCCTGAATCCAGAGCTTCAGCAATTTGAATGAGAGCTTTTTCTCCCATTCCGTAAACAAGAAGGTCTGCTCCTGAATCAAGAAGCACGCTTCTTTTAATGCAGTCGCTCCAATAATCATAATGGCTCAGCCTTCTTAAAGACGCTTCAATTCCTCCGATTATTATTGGGATGTGCTTGTATGCTTCTCTGATTTTATTTGAATAAACCGTTACAGCCCTGTCAGGCCTCAAGTTTGGTTTACCGCCGGGAGAATAGGCATCCGTATTTCTTTTTTTTCTGAATGTTGTGTAGTGATTGACCATTGAATCTATATTTCCGGAATTCACCAGAAAGCCAAGCCTTGGCTCCCCGAGAACCTTGAATGATTCTATGTTCTTCCAGTCAGGTTGTGCGATTATTCCCACTTTGTAGCCGTAGCGCTCCAGAAGTCTCGACAGAATTGCCGCACCAAAAGATGAATGGTCAACATACGCATCTCCTGTAACAAAGATGAAATCACACTGATTCCATCCTCTTTTTTTCATATCATCTATATTAATTGGTAAAAAATCCATGTATCCTCCGATAATTTTTTTATAATTTAATTATACCATTAAAACATAAATTAAAACAATATAAATATGGAGGCTATTATATTATCGGCTTAATTCCAAAAAAATAAACGGAAGACCGCGTCTTCCGTTTTATTCATATGTATTACATTATTACTTCAACAGTGTCTCCGTTTACAAGTCCTGCTGCATTTCCTTCTTCAACGTCAAGGTGCATGTCTAATGCATACTCATCATGTACTCTTATAAGCACATTGTCAAAAGTCAAGCCTCTTTGTCCGCCTACTTTAACTTGTACTATGTCTTTGTCCTTAAGACCATATTTTGCTGCATCTGATGTGTGCATATGGATGTGTCTTGAAGCTGCTATTACACCTTTTTCAAGTTCAACTTCTCCGCATGGTCCAACAAGTTTAACTCCCGGTGTTCCTTCAGTCTTTCCAGAATCTCTTACAGGAACTTCTGATAAACCAAGTGTAAATCCATCTGACAAAGAAATTTCAACCTGTGTTTCTTTTCTTGCAGGTCCTAATATTCTCACGCCTTTGATTGTTCTTTTAGGTCCTACCAGGTCAACTTTTTCATCACATGCAAATTGTCCAGGCTGGCTTAAGTCTTTAATAGGTGTCAGTTCATGTCCTTCACCAAATAGTATATTTATATGTTCTTTGCTTAAATGAACATGTTTGTTTGATAAACCCACTGTTACTTGAAAACTCATGTTTTTCCTCCGTTAATTTAATTTTTCTAGGAAAATTATAATATACTGAAGAAATAATATCAACTCTAAATTTCATAATTTTTAATTATCTTGTTTATTTAGCTTTTTTTACCTCTTCATCTCCCGGAAGAATCATATATAAAATGCTCAGCACAGACAAAACAACAAAGTAATAAAATATGTATCTTGAAATTATGCTGTCGGGAATGAATTTTGACGAAAAATAAAAAAACACTGTTGCAGCCAGATACACAATTGTTTTTTTGCTGCTGAAAACATTATTTTTAATTTCTTCTTTTTCTGAGGATTTCTTTTCTTCAAAAATCTGATGCATGAAATTTTCGTCTTCAGGAAGCATGCCTTGTTTTTCCACTCTGTCATACAACTCATCAACATCAAGAACCTTTATATGAAGCTTGTGTTTGAACTTTTCAAGAAGTTCGGCTGCACTCTGGCTCATGGAGCCTGTTACAACAAGATAACCTGTTCGTATGCTGTTTTGTCCCATAAATTCAATCATGCTGCGGATATCTGTTTTTTCAACTTCATTTTCTTCCAGCAGCTTGAATATCTTGATGCAACAGATTATTCCGTCCTTTTCAGCCAGATACATGTGATTTCCTTTTTTAATATAATTTTTCCATCCTTCTATTTCAAGCAAATAGCCTATGAGCAGTTCAAAATCGGCAGTATTTATTTCAGACAGCTTTTTTTTGAAATGGTCTTTCTTTATTCTTGTAAAAATCATGTTCTTTCCTTCGTTCTTCTTGCGTTCCATGTTCATTTTGTTTATAAGCGTAAATACAGCAAAGACTTCAGCCGAAAAAAGAACAGATAAAAAAATGTCACTTGTCATGAAAAACATGGCTGTAAGCACAATTATGCTTAATAATATTTTATAAAGAATCAGGTCTGTCCTGTAACTGAAATATTTTCTGCTTCCCAGTGCTTCTTTAACGAAGATTCTTTTCATATTCTTGTCGTTAGTCATAAAATCACCTCTTTGAAATTATTTCCAATTTTTCTTTTTATATACTATTCCAGCAATAAAAAAAACTGTCCTCAAACAGTTAGTCTATTAAACCCTAATTTTCCATAAATTGTAGGGGCGGATCTTGTGTCCTCCCGTGTTTTCTAATACAATAATTTAGTTATCTTCGGTAGGATTTCTCCCTTTCATTACAACTTTAACTTCCTTGTACAGTCATTCCTTAAATTCCGTTTACAGCCTGCTCGAGCTTATCAAGATACTTGATTGGAAAATAAGCAAGCAGTTCTTTGAACTGTTCAACTGTAAGTCCTTGAGCAGAAGTGTATATTTTTATTTTTTCATCCAGACTGGCATTTATGAATTCTTCTTTGATTTCTTCAAATTTTTTTTCCATATTCTCCTCTTTCTTTTTAATATATTCCTGGCGACGCAATGCACATGATTTCTGTTGTTTCTTCTGAAGGATTGAACAATTTGTGCGGAACGTTCGAGCATATGTAGATGCTGTCGCCTTCTTCGATTATTTCATTGTAATCGGCAAAATTAACTATCAATTTTCCTTTTAATATTATTACACATTTATCAGAATCTATTATTAGAAAATTTTCACTATCCCATTTTCCGGGTTCAAGAGAGCTTTTGTATATTGAGAATTTCATTTTGTTCTTTTGTTCGTTTCCTATGGGAAGTAAGAATTCAAGCTCCTGATTTTTCTCAGGCATAATCAGTCTCTGCCTGTCTTCTTTCCTTGTAACAGAAGCACTGACTGCTTCGTCCACAAAATAATATGGTGAAATTCCAAATACCCTGCAAATCTTTGTAAGGGCAGTCAGAGAAGGTTCTATGAGGTTTCTCTCAACCTGAGATATGTAGCTTGATGTAAAACCTGACTTTTCTGCAAGTTCATCTATTGTCATTTCATTATGCTTACGCAGTTTCCTTACCTTATTGCCGTCCATTCTTTGCTCCGATTTGAATTTGTAAATTATATTACTCTAATAAAGCCAATTAGTCAATATATTTCGGCAACAGCATGGAGCTTTTTATCATTTCATCCGTTATTTAAATACACCTCAATACAGCTTGATTTGCTGTACTAAGGTGCACTTCATATTACTCTTCAGTCTTCTTTTCCCTTGAATCATAGAAATTTTGAAAATTGCCTTCCTTCAGGCCAAATACAGCTCTGGCGCTTTCTGCCTGAGGATCGTGTTTTATATGTCTTGAACGGAATTTTCCGTCTTCTTTTTTGTTATTGCTAGTGCTTTTCATTTTATTATCTGTCATAAAATTCTCCTTTAAGAAGTTTTTATTATTATGTCAGATTTTTATTTCACTATGCGTTTTATAATTTTTTAAATTTTTATTAAATCTCATCATCAAGTTCACTTATATGATTTGATTCCAGCAATTCACGCGCAACTTCAAGAACATGTGAAGGAACGTACAAATCTATTCCATACAAGTTTACGCCTGTGTAGATTTCCATGAGTGCCCCTGCTCCCTTTTCTTTTTTGAGCACAGGTATTCCGTAGGATTTAAGTTTCGAAATTATTATTTCTGCTTCAACATTGTTCAGATTTGCCAGCAGAAGCGCTTCATCATCGCCGTCTATATATTCGTCAGCCATACTCATCCTCCTGAAATATTTGTTAATTCATTATACAACATATTGCTGCTTTTTTCCATAGGCAAATAAAAAAGACTGAACATCAGTCTTTATAATACATGTATGAGACTCTCAAGGATCTCTTTCGAGATCCTTTCATCTCAAAAAATAAGAGGGAATAAATACTGTATATTAGTCAACTTAATTGACACTTGCTTCTCTTTGAAACTTTACTGACTTGGTTACCGGCTTCCATATTGCCTGTGCCAGGTAAAAATCAATCATGCTGTGGACTACCGTTCCAACTCCCACAAGAAGTATTACGCTTGTTACAAATCCTTTTGCATAATATCCGGAACTCATGCTGTTTCCAAAATAAAACGGCATTACGACAGCTACTTCCGAAAGTCCATGAATCAAGCCAATTCCCAGTGAAAAAAGCTGTGATGATTTAAATGACTTAAGCATACTAGGGTATTTCTTAAGAAGCAGAGAGCCTGCTGCAGCGAATATTATGTGAGATGCCGCACGGAACACCACCACTATTGGAAAGCCTGCCAGAAGAAATCCAGCTGCTGTTCCCACAGAAACAAACACTGCTGTGGATGGTGAAACAAACATTGCTATAAAAATTGCCACATGGCTTGCCAGAGTAAATGATGCAGGTTCCAAAGTTATCTTGATTGGCGATATTATTGGTATTATTATTCCTATTGCACAAAGAAGCGCCGATATAACCATTGAATTGATATTTGAATTTTTTTTCATTTTATATCCTTTCCAAAACAAATTACTAAGTTAATGTCACATGTAATGTTAGGTGTCTTGACACCTGTTTACACAATTATAATCAATGTATTTTGTTTTGTCAATACTTACTCCAAAATAATGTTGTGCTTTTTCAGTGCTTCCTTTATTCTTTTCAATGTTTCTTCGTCCCTGCACCTTATTGTGTGAAGGTGAATGCCTCCTGTAAGATTGCTCAGGGGCTGGGCCTGGTTGTTTTTTATTTTTTCCATGAACAAATCAGCATCGTAGCGGGAAGAAATGCGAAGTTCACCTACAATCTGGCCGTACACCGGATGCTCCACAGTAACATCAACCAATGTTCCTCCGTTATCGACCACAGCATAAAGTTCTTCTGCCATATTTTTGTCGTCATGGCTGCATGCTATTGTGTAATCGTTGTCACACTTGTCATTTTCCGAATTTATAACATAGCCCCTTGGTGTTGCAGATATCTTAATTCCTGCTGCACGCATGAGAGCAATATCCCCCACAATGACCTGGCGGCTTACGGAAAAACTCTTTGCAAGTGCTGTTGCACTTACAGGTTCAGTGTTGTTTCTCAATGTTTTTTCTATCTTTTTTCTTCTTTCATCTGAAGGCATATTTTCCTCCTTTAAAAAAGGGTATAAAAATGGTCGGAGTGAAAGGATTTGAACCTTCGGCCTCTTGGTCCCGAACCAAGCGCGATACCAAGCTTCGCTACACCCCGACAACATTTATATTATAATAACTAAAAAGCTGTTTGTCAATCCTTTCCTACATTTAATTCACGTGCATAATAGAACAAATACTGCTGTGCGTAGCCGGAAAAATCGCCGAATTTCTCCTCTGCAAACCTTCTGATTTCCTTGTCGCTCGTATCCTTGTCCACATACAAGGTCTGCATGACCCTTCTCACCCATACATCAACAGGGAATGTATCAAACTGTTTCATTGAAAATAATAAAATGCAGTTTGCAACCTTGTCCCCTATTCCGCAGTAGGTCTTCAGATAATCAAGGCCTTCCTGGTAGCTTTTGTTTTTCAAATCATATATTTTGTCTTTTTCAAAGAGAAACCTTTCTGCAGCTTCCTTGATTCTTGGAGCCCTGAATCCTGCCTTGCACTCTGTGATTCTTTCAACCGGTGCTTCTGCAAGCTGTTGTGGAGTTGGAAATGAATAATAATCTCTTCCTCTGTAGGTGGTGATGAAATTGCCAAAGCTGCAGCTTAAATTTTCTATAACTTTTTTGATCATTGGAATTCTGTTGTTGGCAGAAATCATGAACGATATCATGGTTTCCCATTCATCCTGATTTAAGATTCTTATTCCGCAGCCGAAATTTATTGCTTTTTTCATTATGTCATCTGTATTGACTTTTTCTTTTATTTTTTCGTAGTCTGTATCCAGGTCAAAGTAATCCCTGACTACATTCTCATAATCATCCCCTGACACATTGTCAAACACTACCCTTGAACCTAGCTGAGACACGTTTATTACTTTTCCTGCGACAACGCCCGTATAGGAACCGTCCAGTTCACGGTTCCATCTGAAGCACTGTCCGCAGTCAAAAATATGTGTAATGTTGAAATCCTTTATATCTTCAATAATAAGCATGTTTTCTTTTTCTGTGATTTTCATTTTTCACCTCTATAAATGCTCAATAAAACTTCCCTGACCGAAAATTCTTGCCTTATCCATATATTCTTCACTTTCATCAATTCTTTCTTCTTCTTCGTAAATTTTGCTTAACATATAATGGCTTAGTGCAATTCTGTAATCATTTGCTGAACTTTTAGTGAGATTGCTGAAGTATTCTTCCCTGATCTTACCGTTTCCGTTGAAGAAATCTGCTGCAGCATATATGAATTCAACCGAAGATTTGTTGAAGTTTTTCTTTAGATAAATGTCAATTGCATCCTTGGCTTGTTTTAAAACCTCGTTAGCCCTTTCTTTTTTTCCTGAGAAAAATAAGCTTAAAACAAGGTTGTGATAATACATTGTCTGCCAGTTTGAAGGAATTTTCTCAACTTTTTGTTCAAGAATATTTATTGCTTCCTCAAACATTCCTGAGTAAAACAGTCCTGTTGTCTTTTGAATGAGATTTATGTTTCTTTCCCTTTCTGACTGCATTTTCAGAAGCAATTCATCAATTCCCTCAACATATTTTTCAGGATTCTTGTCAATATAAAGAAGCTTGTTAAAAAGCTCTGCCTGTTTGTATAAAATGTGTCTTTTATATGCGAAGTACAAAATTAAAGCTATTAATATCAGTGGAAAATACATTTTTTTCTCCTTAAGTTATTTAACATTACCCCTTGATAGTCCTTCTATAAAACTTCCCCTGCCGTATTCAGCTGCAAGATTAAATTGTGCAACCGACTCGCCCTTGTTGTTTTCTGATTTGAAGATCAGGCCGAGAAAATAGCATCCCATGGATTTTCTGTAGTCATTTGCACCGTTTTTAGAAAGCTCCTGAAAATAATCCTTTGTTTTTTTGCCTTTGTGATAATCAGATACCGCATAAACAATTTCAATCATTTCCTTGTAATAATTGTTATCTTTGAACTCTTCAAGCATTGACTTTGCCTTATTCATGTTTTCATCGGCTTTCTTAGTTTCTCCTTTGAAATACAAGCTCAATATTAAATTCTGATAATAAATTGGTTCCCAGTTCTTAGGAACATTGGTTAAATCATTTGTAAGAATGCTGATTACTTCGTCAAATCTTCCCATGTAGAACAAGCCTGTTGTTTTTTGCAGTACGTTGATCATAATGTTCTTAGGGCTTTGTTTTCTTTCCAGTATCCTGTCTAGAGCCTTGACATAGCTTCCCGGTTCTTTTTTTATAAACAACAGGTTATTCAGCTTGTTTACCTGATCTATTTGTTTTTTTGACTTTAAAAATATTGCCGATAAAAACAATACCATAAATAAAATTGCATACTCCATTTTTTTCTCCTTATTGTAAGTAATATAATATAATTTAAAGCTTTAATTTAGCTAAAGCATCTGCAAGGGCGGTGTTGATAATTTCTTCCTTCTTGTTTTCCTGCTTTGACATAAATTTTGATGCTTCTTTTTTTGAAATTGCAGTTGTTTCTGATTCCTTCCTTTTGTTCCAGGCCGAAAGTTTTTCCCTGTATCCGCATTTGCACACGAAAATTTTGCCTTCACCTTCGCCTCTTAATTCAAGCTTTTTATGGCAGTTTGGGCATCTTGCGTTTGTTGTCTGTGCAATTCCTTTTTTATAGCCACATTCCCTGTTCTGGCACACAAGCATTGTGCCTTTTTTTCCGTTTACTTCCAGCAGGTAGCTGCCGCAGTCAGGGCATCTTGATTTTGTTTCATTGTCATGTACATATTTTTTGTCGCTTGATTTGATTTCCTTAATTATGGTTCGTGTATATTCCTTCATGTCATTTAGGAAATTATCCTTTTTGAGCTGTCCCTGAGCAATTTCATTCAGTCTTTGTTCCCACTTTGCTGTTAACACAGGAGACTTCAAATCTGCAGGGGACAAATCAAGAAGCTGTCTTCCCTTTGATGTGGTGTATATGAATTTATCTTTTTTTTCAATTACAAAGCTGTTAAACAGCTTGTCAATAATGTCTGCTCTTGTAGCAACTGTTCCAAGTCCACCTGTTTCACCAATGGTTTTCTTCAGGTCCTTGTCGGCATTTTTCATGAACTTCACAGGATTTTCCATGGCAGACAGAAGACTTGCTTCAGTAAACCTTGCAGGAGGCTTAGTTTCGCCCGTTGTCATAGTAATCTTTGAAACACTGACTTCTTTGTCCTTAATGAATTCGGCAAGTATCCCGCTTCCCATGTCGTCAAGTATTTCTTCGTCTTCATAATCACCGTACACTTCCTTCCAGCCCATGGACAATGTGACTCTTCCCTTTGCAGCGAATTCCTCGTGACCGATTTTTCCTGTCACAACTATTTTTTCAAATTCAAAGGGCTTTGACAATACTGCCAGAAATCTTTTCACGACCAGGTCGTAGATTTTTCTTTCTTTGTCTGACAAATTTCCTAAAAATACTGTTTGTTCAGTTGGGATTATGGCGTGATGGTCAGAAACCTTTGAGTTGTTAACAAAGCTTTTGCTTCCCCTTATGGGCTGAGAGCTTATCTTAAAGCCTATTTTTGCATAGGGACCAACACTGCAGGCTTTTACCCTGTCCTTTAATGTTTCCACAATATCATCGGAAATGTATCTTGAATCGGTTCTAGGATATGTCAATACCTTGTGTCGCTCATACAAAGTCTGCATTGCAGACAATGTTTCTTTTGCAGAATAGCCGTACAGGTTGTTTGCATCTCTTTGAAGCTCTGTAAGGTCGTAAAGAAGAGGAGCATATGTAGAAGATTTACTTCTTGAAACATTTGTCACTGTAAGGTTTTTTGATTTTAAACCATTTAGTATGTTTTCAATTTTTTCCCTGCTGAAGGACCTTGTATCGTTATTTTTATCATGCCATATGAATTTTACGCCCTTGACTGATGCTTCTATTCCATAGAAATAATCAGGAATGAAGTTCCTGATTTCATCTTCCAGAGCTGCTATCATTGCTATTGTAGGAGTCTGAACCCTTCCGCATGAAAGCTGGGCATTGTGCTTTGCTGTGAGGGCTCTTGTGGCATTTATTCCCACGATCCAGTCTGCCTCTGACCTTGCCACTGCTGAAGCGTAAAGATTATCATAAGAAGCGGCTTCCTTTAATTTGCTGAAGCCTTCAAGAATTGCCTTGTCTGTCACTGAAGAAATCCATAGTCTTTTCATGGGCTTTTTTATTTCAGCCTTGTCTATTATCCATCTCGCAACAAGTTCTCCTTCTCTTCCTGCATCTGTTGCAATTACAATTTCAGTTACATCCTTTCTTGCAAGCAGGTTTTTAACCGTCATATACTGAGCTCTTGTCTTTTTTATTACTTCCGTCTTCATTTCCTTTGGAATTATGGGAAGGTCCTCAATTTCCCATCGGGTGTATTTCGGATTGTAGCTTTCAGGGTCAGCCAGAGTAACCAGATGTCCCAGTGCCCATGTTACAATATATTTGTTTCCTTCAACAAATCCGTTTCCGGACTTGCTGCAGTTGAGTACTTTTCCTATATCCTTCCCTACGGAAGGTTTTTCTGCCAAAACTAATATCATCTTTTTATCCTTTTCTAATGTTTGTAATATTGTATCACATTATATTAAAATTAAAAATATATTTATTAAATGAGCAATCATTAACATTAAAATTTTCCCTTTAAATATCGCAGTCTCAATCACAATTTTGTCTACTCACTACCGTTCGCACAAAATTGGATTTCGTTGCGTTTGCCCTAACCCCATTTTTTTCTCCCTCCGGTCAAAAAATGGGGTTAGGGCATAAAAAAAGAAACCTTTCGGTTTGCTTTATTCCAGCTCGAAAGGTTCCTCTTCTTTTTTTCTGTTATTTTCAGTCTTGATATGTTCTAATTTTGTAACAGACACCTCATATGCAGTCTTTGTCTCATAAGATTCGCTGTCGCTTTTTTTCTGATACTTTCTGCTTTGAATTCTTCCCCAGAGTTTCACATGGTCTCCAACCTCTAATTTTTCGCAGTACCTTGCATTTCTCCCCCATGCTATGCAAGGAATGTAGTCAGATTTATTGTAGGAACGGTTCACAGCTATGAGCATGTCTGTTATTTCCCTTCCGAAAGGAGTGGTTCTGAATTTTGTTTCCTTACACAAAAATCCGTTTAAGAAAACTTCATTTGGATGCTTTTTCATTTCTTCAAGCTCAAATTCATCCGGAACAAATATATCTCTTACAAACACTCTCAGCAAAAGCTTGTTGCTTGTGTCTTCATAACGATTATAGGATCTGAACTGACCATCTATTACTATAAAATTGCCAATATCCATATTAATATCATTAATAATTCTTTCTGATATTATAACAGGCAGCAAATCCTTCGTGTCGCTTAACCTTGGTACCTCCAGATAAAATTCGTAAAATTTTTCTCCAAACACTTCATGGCTGAATTCCAAATTGCTGTTTATTTTACCGACAATCCTTATATAATTTGACTGCATCTGTTTATCGTTCATTAATTTCTTCCCCCTATAATTTATCTTATATATTTCATAATATTCAGTGAAATACAATATATTCTCTCAATTTTCAAAAATATATAAAAGCTTATTTATGATTTGATAAAATCACCTTCAGCCACTGGCCTGCCAAAAATGAGAAATGTATTGAAGTTTCATTTCTTATGATATATAATAATTTGACATATTATTTAATATATAATGTATAGAAATGAAAGGACGATAATATGAAATTAGGTATAGTAGGACTTCCAAATGTAGGCAAAAGCACATTGTTCAACGCAATCACTTCAGCAGGAGCAGAATCTGCAAATTATCCGTTTTGTACAATTGAACCGAATATAGGTGTTGTGGAAGTTCCCGATAAAAGATTGGAATTTTTGACAAAAATGAGCAACTCGGGAAAAACAGTTCCTGCAGTAATAGAATTTTTTGACATTGCCGGTTTGGTAAAAGGAGCAAGCAAGGGAGAAGGTCTTGGAAACAAGTTTCTTTCTCACATAAGAGAAGTTGAAGCAGTTGTTCACGTTGTGAGATGCTTCGACGATGAAAATGTAATACATGTGGAATCAACAGTAGATCCAAAAAGGGACATAGAAATAATAGAACTTGAGCTTGTTCTTGCAGACCTTGAAGTAATGAGCAAAAGGCTTGAAAGACTGTCAAAGGTAATAAAAAATGACAAATCATTGCAGCCTGAATATGAGCTGGTTCAAAGAATTGTACATGCGCTTGAAAATGAGCAGCAGGCAAGATTTTTGGATTACACTGAAGAAGAAGAAAGACTGCTCAAGACATTTAACCTCATAACTGCAAAACCTGTTCTTTACGCAGCAAATGTTGATGAAAAATATTTAGACGACCCTTCAGGCAACCCTTATGTTGAAGAAGTACAAAGACATGCTGCAAAAGATAATTCTGAGGTAATTACAGTTTGCGGCAAAATAGAAGAAGAAATTTCAGCACTTGATGATGAAGAAAAGAAAGAATTCCTTCAGGAAATGGGACTTAACGAATCAGGTCTCGACAAGCTTATACGAACAAGCTACCATCTTTTGGGACTCATAAGCTTCTTTACAACAGGACCTATGGAATCAAAGGCATGGACTATCATCAAGGGAACAAAGGCTCCGCAGGCAGCAGGAAAAATCCACTCAGACATTGAAAGAGGATTCATCAGAGCAGAAGTAACATCTTACAAGGATGTCGTGGAATGCGGCTCTATGCTAGCAGCAAAAGAAAAAGGACTCATGCGCCTCGAAGGCAAGGAATATGTCATGGAAGACGGCGACATAGTGTTGTTCAGATTCAACGTTTAGAAACTCAAAACCTTCTTAAGCAATATTGCATAAGAAGGTTTTTTTGTCGAAAACATAAATTTTTATAAAGCATTTCCTGAGAAAACGATTGACATCATGAAATCTCAATAGTATAATAATGGTAACAACAATTTAATTATTGTTCGGTCAAAGCCATACGGTGAAAACCGCATGTGCGGAGTAAGTCATCTAAGTCCTTTTGGATATGATGTTCTTATATGAGATTAGACTATCAGGGTGGATAGCCATTTATGGTTATCCTTTTTTATTGCTTAAATTTTATTGCCCGTGTATGGATAACCATCGATATTGGTTATCTATTTTTATTGTCTATTCCAATAAGATATCTTAATGGAAGGAGGTGACTGAAATGATTAAAAAAGCAATATTGCCGGTGCTTTTAGGAATAATAGCTTATTTTGCAGCACCGTTTATAAGCCCTGAAATCGAGGGAGCTGCAACTTTTTTCCTTGTAGCCCTTGGTATTGGACTAGGCATAATGTTAGATCAATTCATATTTAAGAAAAAAAGCAATACTAACAGCACTGAAAAAAGCGAAAGCAAAAACTAGGCATGGGGAAAACGTATGAGCAATAAGAAGCGGCCTCATATGATGGCCGCTTCCGGAATTAAATTATTTTTCCTTGTGAATATGTTTAAGCATCTTGTAGAAATTTTTGTCTCTTCTTGACATTGCTTCTTCGCCTTTTCCATCAGAATAATCATACCATCCCCTGCCAGATTTGACTCCGAGCATTTGATTATCCATCAGTTCCTGCTGCAGCTTTGTAGGTGCTTTTATATCGCTTAGTTCATTGAACAGGTAGCTTGAAATGTAATAGAAAGTGTCCAGGCCTCCAAGGTCTGCTGTTTCAAACGGCCCAAGCACAGGATATCTGAATCCCGGTCCGTACTTCATGGCTTTATCAACATCTTCAACTGTTGCAATACCTTCTTCAACAATTTTCAATGCTTCTCTGTACACTGCAAACTGAATTCTGTTTCCGATAAAGCCGTTTACATCCTTTAGCACCACAACAGATTCTTTGCCTATTTTTGAAACAAGTTCCTTTAAAAGACTGACTGTTTCCTCAGTTGTATCATCAGCCTTCACAAGCTCAATCAATGGAATTATATGTGGAGGATTCCACCAGTGCATTCCTATGAATCTTCCTTTGTTTTCAACCTTCTGGCAAATTCCGTTAATGCTTAAACCTGATGTGTTTGTTGCAAATATACAGTCATGCCTTGCTATTGATTCAACTTCTTTCCAGTAATCCTGCTTGATGTCCATTTTTTCTATGATAGCCTCAACTATCATATCTGCATCTTGAAATACGTTTTTATCCGTAGAAAAACTTATGTTCTTAAGAGATTCCTGTGCTTGTTCTTCAGTGAGCAGGCCTTCGTCAATAAGTGTTTTCTGGTTTAACAAGATTATTCTTTTTGTGTTTTCCAGATATTTTTCTGCTATGTCTGTGACCACAACCTCATAGCCGTTTTGTGCAAATATCTGTGCAATGCCTGAGCCCATTGTTCCGCCGCCGGCAACTCCGATTTTCTTTATGTCTTCCAGTTTCAAATTATCCCTCCTTAACAATTTTTATTATATTAGTAAATTCCAAGGCTTCCTAGCAGTATTGCCGGTATGGAAGATACTATAGGGAGAACCAGACTGGTCATGCATATGTCAATATAAGAATCCTTGTGAGTCATTCCTGTTACGGCAAGCAATGTAAGAACTGCACCGTTGTGAGGAAGAGTGTCAAGACCTCCTGATGCCAATGAAGCAACTCTGTGGAATGCTGCAGGGCTTATGCCTGTTTCCATGGCTATGGCCATATATTTTTCACCCAGTGCCTCAAGAGCTATGCTCATACCGCCTGAAGCTGAACCTGTAGCTCCTGCCAGTAGGTTGACTGCTATTGCTTCTGAAATAAGAGGAGTACCCGGAACATTCAGGAGTATTCCTGTCAATGTTGCAAATCCAGGAACTGCCTTTACAACTGTACCGAAACCAACTGCTGCAGCTGTATTTAAAATGGCTGTTATTGATCCAACGGCACCGTTGCTTATGGATTTTGTGAAGCCCTGGTATTTGTTGAAGCTTATCACCATAGACAGTACTATACCGCTTAACAATGCAAGAACGATGTCCCAGTCAAAAAAGTTCATAGTAACTATAACTGTAATCAACGGAAGGAATGATAAAATCGGATTTGGCAGGCTGCTGTAATCCACTTCTACTGCTTCCTTGTTTTTAGGCTCTGTAAATACATCACCTGCAGCCGTGAACTTTCTTTCTCTGTACTGCAGCCACATAACTCCAAGTATGAACATGAGCGCTGCTGCCACGATACCCATTATTGGAGCTGCTGTTGGAGTTGTTCCATAATAATTTGTAGGAATTATGTTTTGAATCTGAGGAGTTCCTGGAATTGCTGTCATTGTGAATGTAAATGATCCAAGTGCTATTGCGCCGGGAATGAGTTTTCTTGTTATGTTTGCTTCTCTGAAAAGTTCAAGAGCAAGAGGATACATTGCAAATACAACAACAAACAAGCTTATTCCGCCATAAGTAAGTACTCCGCATCCAACTACAACGCCGACGATTGCTCTCTTTGGTCCAAGAGTCTTAGTAAGCCAGTGAGCTATGGATTTAGCCGCACCTGTGTAGTCCATCAAGTGTCCGAAAATTGCACCAAGCATGAATACAGGGAACCAGGACTTAACGTATCCTGAAAGACCTGTCATGTATGTATCTTTGTACATTCCCAAAAGGTCCAGACCTCCTGTAAGTCCCACAACCAAAGCACACACAGGAGCAACCCACAATATTGAATAACCTCTGTAAGCTAAAAACATCAATAGTACTAATCCTAAAATGATACCAAACATATATTATCCTCCTTTTTATTTTTAGGAGTGCAGCTTATACTGCTGCACTCCTTTGGTTTAAGCGCAGGTCCACCCGCAATCTATCGTGAACATTGTTCCGGTGATGTAAGAACCTGTATCCGAGCACAGGAATTTTGCCACTTCACCTACATCATTTGGTTCAAGAAGTTTCTTAACGGCAGCCTTCTGAAGCATAATGTCAGAAATGACTTTTTCTTCAGGAATTCCGTGAGTCTTTGCCTGATCTGCAATTTGTTTGTCAACTAATGGAGTTCTTACATAAGAAGGACAAATTGAATTTACAGTTATGCCGTATTTTGCTCCTTCCAATGCTGCTACTTTTGTCAGTCCTCCAAGGCCGTGTTTTGCTGAAACATAAGCAACCTTGAATTCTGAAGCAACCAATCCGTGAATTGAATTAAGGTTTAATATTCTTCCCCATCCCTGAAGCTTCATAGTAGGCCATACATATTTTGTGAGCAAAAATGGAGCTGTAAGCATCAAATCCATCATAAAGTCCCATTTGTCTTCAGGAAATTCTTCAATGGGGCAAACAGTCTGAATGCCTGCTACATTAACAAGAACATCAACCTTTGAATATTTTTCAACTGT
>NZ_JAJUJR010000162.1 GCF_029265225.1 Sedimentibacter sp. | reverse complement strand
TGCAAAATATGCAGAATATGCCAAAAAAGCGCTGGTGGCAGGAAACGAAGGCGATGCAAGAACTTTCCTTGCAAAAAAACAGGAACTGGAAAACCTGGGTGCAGGACTTATGACAGCATATGCAACAGCTCATGAAAATGCTATAAAAATGCGTCAGATGCACGACAAGCTGGCTTCCGACATTGAAAGCCTCAAGGCAAGACGTGAAATGATAAAATCTAAGGTAAAAGTTGCAAAAACACAGGAAACCTTGAATCAGTACACTTCAGCAACAGACAGACTTCAGGATGCAGAAAATGCTTTTCTCCGTATGGAAGACAAGGCAAACAAGATGCTTGACGAAGCAACAGCAATGGCAGAGCTTAATACTCAGCCTATTGATGAAGCAAAGGCCTTAGAGGAAAAATACGCATCTATGGGAAATGCTTCTGTAGATGAGGAACTGAACAAGTTAAAAGGTGAATTAGGGTTATAAAATTCATGAACAATAAAAGCTCCTTATATAAAAATAAGGAGCTTTTTAGTGTTTAATTGTGGATGCATATATAAATTGGCTGATTTTAACTGCAGAAATATTAATAAAAATCAATTTTTTTGTCACACATAAACTTTACATAATCCAAGAAGTATAGTATAATCAAAAATCAGTGGGTAATATTTTAATGACATAACGTCCACATATGAATTGCTCTTATCAATGAAGTTTGATTGGAGTGATTATATTTTTAAGGAGGAATGAAATGAAAAAAGGATTAATAATTGTGTTGGTTTTTGTGCTGTCTTTCGGTTTTTTACAAGTAGCTACGAATTTAACTTCACAAGGAGAAACATTAACAGCAACAGCTAAAGGTTTTGGCGGTGACGTAACAGTCACATTGATAGTAGATGGTGATGATATAGTTTCAGTTACAGCAGTTGGTGACAGCGAAACTCAGGGTATAGGCTCTAATGCTATTGCTCAGCTGCCTGCATTAATAGCTGACGCTGATTCTGCAGATGTTGACGGAGTATCAGGTGCTACAATAACAAGCAACGCAATAAAGACAGCAGTAAATGCTGCATTGGGAATTGAAAGCGCTGCAGAACCAGCAGCTCCTGCTGAAGAACCAGCAAAAGAAACTTCTGCAAAACCTGCTGAACCAGCTCCAGAAGGAGCACTTACTGCAACAGCAAAAGGCTTCGGCGGTGATGTTACAGTTACAGTTGTAGTTGAAGGTGAAGACATAGTTTCAGTTACAGCAGTTGGTGACAGCGAAACTCAGGGTATAGGCTCTAATGCACTTGAACAGTTGCCGGGAAAAATTGCTGAAGCTGATTCAACAGATGTAGATGGAGTATCAGGAGCAACATATACAAGTGATGCAATCAAAAAAGCAGTTGACGAAGCATTGGCAAGCAAGGGTGAAGCAGCAGCACCAGCACCAGCAGCTGATGGAGCTCTTACAGGAACAGCAAAGGGCTTTGGCGGTGACGTTACAGTTACTGTAACAGTTGACGGAGATGACATACTGACTGTTGAAGCAGTTGGCGCTGATGAAACTCCAGGAATAGGTTCAAATGCAATTGAACAGCTGCCTGCAAAAATTGTAGAAGCTGATTCAACAGAAGTTGACGGAGTATCAGGAGCAACATATACAAGTAACGCAATAAAAGAAGCAGTAAACGCTGCTTTGGCTGCACAATAATTTAAATGATAATAATAATGCTCTTAAGTTAAACTGACGTTTAATTTAAGGGCATTTTTTATTTTATACCAGTTTGAATATCACTTAATTTTCAATTGTCGTATGGCTAAAGTCGAAATTTGTAAAAAAATATAAATTTAGGAATTTGTGATATTGATATATAATAAATGATGTAATTTTAGGGAGTAGCAATGCTATTGGGAAGGCATATGCTGGAATCCGTTAAGTAACATAAAGGACATAGGGGGATAAAATGGAAACAACAATATCATCAGAAATATCTGAGAAAAGTAAGACTGACTTGAAAACGTTGTTTGTCAAAGACGGCACAGAAGTTTTTCAACACTTTTTATTCGTAATGATTCTTATTGGATTATCAATGCTTAGGAATGTCAACTACTACATGTTTCACAGCGTTGCAGAAACATTCAGCTGTTTTATAGCCATGGGAATTTTGATGGTCTCAGTCTATACAAACAGAATATCAAAAAATAATTTTTTTATTTTGCTGGGCATAGGGCACATATTCATCATTGTTTTGGACTTGCTTCACACATATTCATACGGTGATTTAATGATGCTGTCAGTTGAAGTGTTTGACCTGGATACAAAGTTCTGGGTTGTTTCAAGGGGGCTGGAGCTTATAACCATGCTCGTTTCATTTGTCTTTTTATTTAAAAAGAATATAAAGACAAACAATTATATTATATTCATGG
This sequence comes from Sedimentibacter sp., assembly GCF_029265225.1. Lineage (GTDB taxonomy): Bacteria > Bacillota > Clostridia > Tissierellales > Sedimentibacteraceae > Sedimentibacter. Next base: position 3,093 of record NZ_JAJUJR010000162.1, on the reverse strand, counting down.
TTTATTTTGTTTTTGTAGCCTTTATTATTTATGACATAGTGAACCTTCACCGCTTTATTCCGGTTTTTAGAACTGAAGAAACAGGGATTACTTACGCCAAGATAATTTCAGAATATGTCATAGCCTTTGGATTTGCCATATGCTGCCTGATTTTATTCTTGGCAAGAAAAAATATGGACCGAAGTTTGTTTGTAATGCTTGAAGCAGCATTGGTGTGCAAGGTTATTTCGGAATTATTTTTTACAATGTATGGAGACATTACAGACAATTTCAATATGCTTGGACATATATTCAAGGTTGTGTCTTATTATTTCATCTATATGGGCATAATAGTGAACGGACTTGAAAGACCTTTTGAAATGATTAACTTCAATTTGAACAAAGCAGATGCTGCCATAAGGGAAAAAGAAAGACAAAGAAAGTGCATGGAAGAAATTATAATGCATAACGACCAGTGTTACGACTGGATAATAGAAAATTCAGGTAATGGCATTGTAATATTAGGCGACAATAAGATAATCTATGCAAACATAACAGCAGCAAATATTTTAGGTGCAAGCAGCCTGATGGATATTGTGGGCCTTGATTCAAAAGAATTTTTAAAGGACAGCAGTGAAGAAGACATTCTTCAAAGGTATGATTCAACTGAAATGTTCAACGGATTTACAGAGCTTGAGATAATCAATTTGAAAAATGAAACCGTTGACATAGAATTTTCAGCTGACAGCATTTCATACAGGGGAAAGACTGCAAGGCTCCTGATATTAAAAGATCTCGGACTTAAGAAAGAAATTAAATCTCTAAAAAATGATTTGATTGAAAATGAAGAACAGCTTGTGAGATCAAATGAACACAACAAGTTTATAACAGAATTTTTCTCCAACATATCACATGAGCTTAAAACGCCAATCAATGTCATTTTAAGTGCCATACAGCTTCTTTTGCTCAGAGGCTCAGAAGATGAAGGCAATGGTTTCAATGAAAAATCAGCTAAGCTTCTGAATGTCATAAAACAAAACGGATACAGGCTCATAAGGCTTGTAAACAATCTGCTTGACATGTCAAAATTTGATTCAGGTTTTCTAAAGCTCAACCTTTGCAATGAAAACATAGTGAGCATTGTAGAAGATATAACGCTTTCTGTAGCAGATTACATCAAGTCAAAGGGTGTAAACATAATATTTGACACAGATGTTGAAGAAAGAATAATGGCTGTTGACTGTGACAAAATCGAAAGAATTATATTAAATCTCTTGTCAAATGCAGTAAAATTTACAAACAGCGGAGATGACATACTTGTTTATGTTATGGACCATGAAGATTTTGTTAGAATATCTGTGAAAGACACGGGAGTGGGCATTCCTGATGACAAGATCAAATTAATATTTGACAGGTTTGGTCAGGTTGACAAGACTCTTACAAGAAACAAGGAAGGAACAGGAATAGGATTGTCGCTGGTTAAAACACTTGTTGAAATTCATGGTGGAAACATATCTGTGAAAAGCAAGGTAGGAGAAGGAAGCGAATTTATTGTGGAACTGCCTGTAACCATTGCTGAAGAAATGGAAAAAGAAAAATGCAGCAATAGCTGCAACGGGAACAAGGTTGACAATATACTGATTGAATTTTCTGATATATATCAATGATACTAATGTAATAAGTATAATGTATGAAGGCTGAGTTCAAGTTTAACGCAGCCTTTTATAATATGAAGTTCTTTATAACATTTTACGAATTTGTTGACAACTAAAAATCTTTATTGGATAATGAATAAGTACTGTATCATACAGGAGTGCGGGAAAAGCTTCGTACTGCATCATTGGATAATAGAAAGGAATACATATGATTGACTATTCGAACAACAAAATTAAAGCAATTGTAAAAATTTTAGTTGCTGCAGCCGTAATGCTGCTGGCAGTTCTTAATTATCATGAAGCATTGGATTTTATTATAAAAGTTTACGGGATTGTTTATCCGCTGCTGCTTGGGGCTGCAATGGCTTTTGTGCTGAATATCTTAGTCACCGGATATGAAAAAATTTACTTCCCAGGAAGCAAAAATAAGTTTGTTGCAAATTCACGCAGGGGATTGAGTATTCTGCTTGCAATTCTGACAATTTTTCTTGTTGTTTTCTTGGCACTGAGGATTGTGATACCACAGCTGGTAAAGTTTATAACATTGCTGGTTGAAGAATTTCCTGGTGTATATGACAAGGTCGTAAAGTGGATTGTTGAAAATTCCCACGAATTTCCTGCTTTGCAGCAAAGGATAAAGGAACTTGACATGGACGGTTCTGCAGTAATGAATAAGGTGATGGGGCTTCTTGGAAACTGGGCTTTTGGAACTGTGACATTCATAGGCTCTGCATTTGGAGCTGTGGTGGAATTTATACTTGCTCTTACATTTTCCATTTACATACTTTCCGGTAAGGAAGAACTTAAAAATAAATTCAACAAGCTTTTTAAAGCATATATAAGTAAAGAAAAAAGAACACGTTTTTATGATGTGTTAAATGTTGCAAATAATACATTTTCAAGCTACATAGTGGGACAGTGCAAAGAAGCTGTTATTTTAGGTTCTTTGTGTACTGCAGGAATGATTATACTTGGTTTTCCATATTCAACTATTATAGGTCCTGTAATGGGTCTGACAGCTCTCATACCTATGATTGGCGCCTATATAGGGGCAGCACTTGGATTTTTGCTGATAGTTGCGGTTAATCCTCTTAAAGCCCTGCTGTTCATTGTTTTCATAGTTGTTTTGCAGCAACTTGAAGGAAACCTGATTTATCCGAAAATTGTAGGAAACAGCATCGGGCTTCCGGGTATTTGGGTGTTTGCTGCAGTAACATTAGGAGGAGGATTCATGGGAGTAGCAGGAATTCTATTGGGAGTACCAATTGCAGCCACAGCATACAAACTTCTAAGTAAATCTGTGAATGAAAAACTTGGGAAAAAATAAAATAATCGCTCATATGACTTGGAATTTTAATTAGCAATATTCATAATAAATAATTATTTATATGAAAATATCTTTTATTAATTAAGGTTATTTTTTTATATTTTATATTTTTACATTAATAACTTATGAACT
>NZ_JAJUJR010000202.1 GCF_029265225.1 Sedimentibacter sp. | reverse complement strand
GCAGACGAAAGTCTGTTTTTTTATTTGTAAAATATTCATAAATCATTGACAGCAATTAGTAATTGTGCTAAACTTTTTTTAATCAGTTAACTAAATTAATTCAATAATATAAGTGGAGGACAAATGGCAGACAACTATACCTTTGCTGAAGTGTACGGCGAATACCTAAGGGACGAATCCCGTCAGACAGGAACAGCACAGAGCATTTCATTTCCAAAGACAGAAGAAGAAATCATACGTTCCGTAAAGGAATGTACATATAAGAACATGGAGATAACAACACAAGGATCAAGAACAGGTCTTGCTGCATCTGCCGTTCCTTTTGGCGGTCACATAATAAATCTCAGCAAGATGAACAAGGTTACAGGAGCAAGGTATGATCAGGAGAATGGTCGCTTTTTCCTGAGGGTTCAGCCTGGTGTTCTTTTGACGGAAGTAAGAAAATATCTAACAAACAAATCATTTGTAACTTATGAATGGGATGAACAATCCAGGGAAGCTCTTGAACACATGGAAAAAAATCAATGGTTTTATTCCACAGACCCTACGGAAATTTCTGCTTCAATAGGAGGAATGGCTGCATGCAATGCATCCGGAGCAAAAAGCTTCAGATACGGCTCAACCAGGGACCATGTGGAGGCACTTCGTGTTGTTCTTGCAGACGGAGATGTGCTCCATATAAAAAGAGGACAGTATGTGGCCAGTGGTGGACACTTCGAGCTTGTTACAGAAGGAGGAAGAACAATTAAGGGAGAACTTCCAAAATACAAGATGCCTCATGTAAAGAAAAATACTTCCGGTTACTTCAACAAGCCCAGCATGGACATGATCGATTTGTTCATAGGCTCAGATGGAACGCTTGGAATTATCAGCGAAATAGAAATTGAACTCAGCAAAAAACAAAAGGCAAACTGGGGAGTTACAGTCTTCATGCCTGATGAGGACAAGGCTCTTGACCTGGTGCGCGCAGCAAGAGGAGAGAAGGTTTTTGATAATATGGAAACACTGAGCCTAAAACCTTCAGCCATTGAGTTTTTCAGCCACAAAGCACTGGAAATGCTTAAGGTTCAACAAAAAACAAATCCTGCCTTTGCATCCATACAGGAAATTAAGGATGGCTATCACACTGCTGTGTACATTGAAATAGAAGGTGATTCTGATGATGAAATATGGAACAGCATTGAAAAACTTGGAATGTACATAGAAAGGTTAGGAGGAGATGAGGATGCCACATGGGTTGCAAACAATCCAACAAGCCTTGAAAAGCTCCATGGCTTCAGGCATGCATGCCCTGAATGCGTGAATATGCAGATAGACATTGCCAAGAAAACAGATTCAAGAATTACAAAGCTGGGAACAGACATGTCCGTTCCTGATGACAAGCTTAAGGAAGTTATGAAAATGTACAACGAAGACATTGAAAAAAACAATCTTCATGCTGTCATATTCGGTCACATAGGTAACAACCACCTACATGTGAACACAATTCCAAGAAACATGGAAGAATACAAGAGAGGTAAGGAACTGTACCTCACATGGGCTGAAAAAATAGCAGCCATGGGCGGAGCTGTTTCTGCTGAACACGGTGTTGGAAAGCTAAAGGTTCCTTTCCTTCAGAAAATGTACAGTGAGGAAGAGCTTGATGAAATGAGGAGTCTTAAAAAAATATTTGACCCTGATCAGCTTTTCAACAGAGGTGCTGTATTTCCATATGAAAAAGGGGAGGAGAAAAGATGAAAATAATTGTATGCATAAAGCAGGTTCCCGGAACAAACGAAGTAAAAATGGATCCTGTTACAAACACAATAATAAGAGAAAATGTTGCATCCATCATAAATCCCTTTGACACTTATGCTATTGAAGAAGCTGTGCGAATAAAGGAAAAATACGGTGCTGAAATCTATGGGCTTTCAATGGGGATTCCTACAGCTACTGAAATGCTGAGAGAAGCAATTTCGCTTAAAATTGACAGGGCAATGCTACTCACTGACAGAAAATTTGCCGGAGCAGACACTCTTGCAACATCCTATGCCCTGAGCAGAGGAGTTGAAAAAATAGGAGCATATGATCTTATCATATGCGGCAAACAGGCAACCGATGGCGACACTGCCCAGGTAGGACCAAGTCTTGCAAAGACGCTGGGCATAGCATATGCAACGGACATCAGCAAGATAATGGAAATAAAGACTGGTAGGATGCACTGCATGAAAATAACCGATGACGGATACGAAGAAATAGAAATTAAGCTTCCCGCCCTCATAACAGTTGTGAAGGAAATAAACATGCCCAGACTACCTTCCATAAAAAGTATGCGAAAGGCTAAAAATGTGGAAATTGAAATTGTAACATCACAGGAGGCAGCAGCCGATGAGAACAGAACAGGTCTCAAGGGTTCACCCACACAGGTTAGAAAGACATTTGTTCCGGTTCATGATGTGAACAGCATTACAATTGAAGGAACGCCTTACGAACAATCAAAGAAATTAGCTGAAATATTGCTCAGGAAGGAATCTGGTGAAGCATGGCAAGCATAAACATAATAAAAGAAAAATGTGTAGGCTGCAAAAAGTGTGTTGGAGCATGCCCCTTTGGAGCCATTGAAATTATAGAAAAAAAAGCAGTCATAAATGAAAAGTGCACATTGTGCGGTTCATGTGCTGAAGGCTGCAAGTTTTCCGCAATCAGTTTTATAAGAGATGAAATTGTTCATAATGATTTAAGCTCATACAGCGGAATATGGGTTTTTGCCGAGCAAAGATACGGAAAGTTAAAAACAGTTTCTCTTGAACTTCTGGCAAAAGCAAGTGAACTTTCAAAGATACTTGAGGTTCAGGTTACAGCTGTGCTCCTTGGAAACAATGTGAAAGACATTGCACCGGAGCTTTGTGCGTACGGAGCAGATGAAGTTCTTGTCATGGACGGGGAATGGCTTGATGATTTCAACGACCATGTGTACGGAGAAGTGATGATAAGACTGATAAATGAGTATAAACCTGAAATATTGCTCATTGGTGCAACATCAAACGGAAGGTCTTTAGCTCCACATATTTCAGCAACATTAAGAACGGGGCTTACGGCAGACTGCACTGTGCTTGAAGCCAACAAAGAAGAAAGGCTTCTTCTCCAGACAAGGCCTGCATTTGGCGGAAACCTCATGGCAACAATAGTGTGCCCCAACAACCGCCCGCAGATGGCAACAGTAAGACCTAAAGTTTTCAAGCCTCTTGTGCCTGACTACTGTAAAAAAGGAAAAATAACAATTCTTCCACTGCCTTCACCAATAGAAGGCTTTGTGAAGAAAATCAGAAACATAGACAATGAAGAAGGAACAAGACTTTCAGACGCTGATATTATCATAAGCGTAGGAAGAGGAATAGGAAGCGCAAAAAATATTCAGCTTGCGCAGGAACTTGCAGATGCCCTTGGGGGAGCCCTTGGATCATCAAGACCTGTTGTTGATCAGGGATGGATGCCCTACAGTCAGCAGGTTGGACAGACAGGCAAGACAGTTGCCCCCAAAATATATATTGCTTGTGGAATTTCAGGAGCAATACAGCATCTTGCCGGACTGGCAGACATTGAAACAATAGTAGCAATAAACATCGACCCGGATGCTCCCATATTTAAAGTTGCCAACTACTGTATAGTTGGAGATGTCAGAGAGATTCTCCCTCTTTTGACAAAGGAAATAAGAGAAGCAAAAAAATAACATGGCATCATAGCCATGTTATTTTTGTTTTTATTCTTCAAAATAATCGTACAGAAGTTCCATTTGCTCGTAAGTAAGCATTCCCACATAACCTCTCACGGCTTCTCCCTTTTTGTTTACTGCAATTGTTGTAGGATATGAGCGTATGCCGTAATTGTTTGATACAGCCATGTCTTTATCCAACACTACAGTAAGATTTAGTTTGTTTTCTTCCATGAATTTTTGAACAGTTTCTTTTGATTCTCCTACATTCACAGTCAGGACTAGCAAATCATCCTTGTGTGTTTCCTGAAGCTTTTGCAGGTCAGGCATTTCAATAACGCAGTATCCGCACCATGTAGCCCAGAAATTAATTATTACATTTTTGTCTCTCATTTCGCTGAGTTTAATGGTGGTACCGTCAAGAGACTCAAGTTCAAAATCGGGGGCTATTATTGCATCTTCAGAAGTCTGCGGTTTTTCCTGCTGTTCTGTGCTTGTTTTTTCATTTTCTGCAGCACTCTTTTTATCAGAGCACCCTGCAGTAATTAAAGCTAGTATTATTGCTAAAATTAATAATTTTTTCATATACATCCCTCGCATTCATAAAGCTGATACCCATCCCGCAACAATTTTAATCACAAATTTCGATACCTTTCGATGTTGTTTTTGTTTTAAATGTATGGGGGAATTCTTTTATTATGTTATTATATGCAATATCCATGTCTTGTTTGTCTTTGAAGAAACCAAATACTGCCGAGCCGCTTCCAGTCATACGGGATGCTGCAGCCTTGTTTTCAAGCAATAAGCTTATAATCTCTTTTATTTCAGGATGGAATTTTTCAACAACTTTTTCAAGTGTGTTTGAAGACAAAAGAGATGCCTTGTAAAATTCCCTGGAGTATATAAATTCAATTATTTTATTGTCTTTAAATGAATTGTAGTCTTCAGGCTGAAGGTTTTTGTAAACAAAAGCCGTTGACATTGAAAAGTCAGGTTTTACAAT
>NZ_JAJUJR010000258.1 GCF_029265225.1 Sedimentibacter sp. | reverse complement strand
GTTCCAATTTCTTCAAAAACAAAGGTCATGTCTGTTGCCTAGAAGATAAGAAGGAGCAAAAAATATTAGTGATTAATATAATAAAAGGATATTCAACAACACAATCAAAACATATGATTCAAGAATTTGTCAAACAAATAAAAAAAGAATCCAATAATGCTTCTATTAGTCTGGAAGTAGGAGTAGGACGACTATATAAACATATTTTTGACATTGCCCTATCGTATAAAGACGCTAAAAGCAATTTGCATCAGCGATTATGTTTGGTAGCAAGTCAAGAAACTGAACAAAAGAATGATATTGTTTCATTGCATTGTTTTCAGGTAAAAAGAGTACTTGAAGACACTATGGAAAACCCGGGAATTGGGTTGGAGCAATTACAACAAGTCGTAGACAGTGCTGCTGATTATCCAGTATTAGCTCCGAAAATTTATTTATCAATTATGAATTTAATTTTGGATAAGATAAGTTCGTTGAAAATTCAGTGTGAAGACGCATGGGTGCAACAAAGAAAACAGCTTGAGGGGGATTTATCGCCTTTGAGAGAAAATGATACACGAGAAAAAATTATGAGAAGTTTCAATGAAAGTACCATGCTTGTTATAAGCAGTTATGCAAGCAAAGAACAGTACAGACACATTGAAAATGCAAAAAAATATATTGAAATGTACTATAGTGACAGCTCTTTGTCATTAAATTCTGTGAGTGATATATGCGGAATCAGCAGTTCATATTTATCAAGAATTTTTGTTACTTATTTACCTTCGGGATTTGTGGAATATCTAAACAAGTATAGAACAGAACAAGCTAAAATACTTATGCTGACTACAAATGACACAATTGCAGAAATTGGGATTAAAACCGGATTTAATTCACCACAGAATTTTATTCGTGTATTTAAGAAGTACCAGAGCGAAACTCCTGGTCAATTTAAGGCGCGCTGCTTAGCAGGCAAGGATTGTATGGGTCATAGTGCCAGAATGGAGTGAGATAATGAAAAGAAGAAATATGATGATCATGATTGTACTGTTGTTTCTTGCTCTCTTTATTTTGGAAGGTTGCCATAAGAAAACAGATGCTTTTTCAGTATTCGAAGAGGAAAATCATGAAAATATGAAAAATCAATCAGAGCCTAAAGTTATCTTACTGACGCACTCAGAACTGGAGAATAGTTTAACGCATGAAATTGCGTTAAGGTTTAAAAATACATTAGAAAAAGAACATGGAGATGAGTTTAAAGTTGAAATTTATCCGAACAATACCCTCGGCAGCCTTTCGGATGGTGTTGAATATTTTTCAAACGGAGCAGTTGAGATGCGGCTTGGGTCAGGACCCTCAAAAATAATAGGAATTTTAAAATGGCTTCCTTCTTTGTTTGAAATTGATACTGGGGAACTGAATGAGAGTTTAAAGACTGGGCATCAATTACGGAATCTGGTGGATGAAGAATGTGAAAATTACAATTGTAAAATCATTGGTATGACACCACTTATTTATCGCATGGTTACCAGCAATGAAAAAATCAATTCAATAGAAGATTTTTCAAAAATTAATATCAGGGTAATGTCAAACGGAATAAACAAAAAATATTGGGAAGCATTAGGAGCACAAACAGAAAGTTTCAATATTGAACAAGTTTACGTAGCTCTGCAGCAAAACATTGTGGATGCCCAGGAAAATACGGTACCAAGCATAGCAAGCAACAGGCTGTTTGAGGTACAGAAGTATCTGACAATCACAAAACATATGCTAAATAACGACGTTCTTTATATAAATCAGGATTTTTACAACAGTCTATCTTTTAAGCAACAAATATCAATTGAAAAGGCAGCAGAAGAAGCAATCGATTATGGGACTTCCAAGGTTACAACTTATTTGCTGGATGGATATAAAAAATTAGAATCTGCAGGAGTTGAAGTTAATTCACTTCCTGAAGAAGAAATGATAAAAATGAAGGATACAGTAAAGCCAATAGTAGCAGAGTATTTAAAAAACACTTATAGTGAAGAACTGTTTGAGAAAGTCTTGTTTACAATTGAAAACAAATAATTTTAAATATTTTACAATTATATTGATTGAAACACATAAGTCGGTTAATTACAGACAGATGGGATGACAACTTTCAATACGCTGGGCTACAAGGAAATTTTACTGAGAAAAAGGTAAGAATAAAGTGTTTTACATATATTGCTAAATAAACAAAATAGTAGTATGCTGAGGATATACTTAAAAGGGAAAGGGGAAACATGATGTCATACAACTCATTCAGCGGACTTGAAATGCTTAAAGTTGCTATGTTAATGGAAGAAGAAGGTTACAATTTTTACAGGAATGGAGCTAATAACACAACCGGAAAAACCAAGGAATTTTTATTGGCTGCTGCCAGTCAGGAATTTTTTCACAAAGAAAAATTTGCACAGCTTTATGATGAACTGAGTAAAGGAAATGAAGCTAATTCGGAATATCTTTACGATGATGAAGTAACGAAATATCTTAGAACATTAATTGAAAACCAGGTTTTTAATAAAAAGGATGAACCAAAGGATGCGTTCAAAGATTTTGAAGCAGCTGTTCTTAGTTCTTTAAAAACAGAAGAACTTACTGTAACAGTATATAATGAGATGTATAAGGGAATAACATATGATGCAGCAAAAGAAGTAATGTCCAGAATAATCGAAGAAGAAAAGCAGCACGTAGAATATTTTAAAAACCTGCTTAAATAATAAAACATAAAAAGCAAATCAATTAGATTTGCTTTTTTATTTGGAAATAATTTATAAATAATTATTGTTGACAAAGTGAACGGTATAATATATTATAAAACATACAAAACATATAAGTTTAATCAGAAAGCTTTGGAGGTAACATGAGAAACTTTGATGAAATGAAAATGATGAGGAATTCAGGAGCCGGCGGAAAAATATGTTGCTGTTGCAGATAAGAAGTAAACATGAAATACTATATTAATAAATGATTTTATCACAACAACATAAATCTAAAGGAGAAAAAAATGAATTTAAACATAGACGTAACATCATACCTGGCGCTTTTGGCTGCCTTGGTATTAATAGGAATACTTGCATTTATGGCAAAAAAAGAAATTGATTTTGGAATCAGAACAATTACTGCTCTTGGACTTGGATTAGGACTTGGAATTTTGTTTAGAGGAAAACTGGATCTTGTACAGCCTATAGGAAAAATATATGTGAGCTTAATATCTGCTTTTGTGTTGCCATTGTTGTTCTTTGGAGTAGTATCAAGCATTTCAGCTCTTGACAACATTCACAGACTTAAGTCTATCGGAATAAAAAGCGTTGCATGGCTAACAGCAAACACTGCCATTGCATCAGGTCTAACTGTTGTGACAGCACTTATATTATTTGTAGGAAAGGGAGCAGAGGTAAGTCTTCCTACTGATTATGTTCCAAAAGAAGTTCCGGCATTCACACAGGTAATAATTGATCTTTTTCCGAAAAATATTATTGCTCAGGCATCAAGTAACGCAATCGTTCCAGTAATTTTATTTTCAGTAATCATTGGAGTAGCTTTGGTTTCACTTTCTTCGGAAAATGAAAAAGATGCAAAACCATTTAAGGACTTTATTGACTCAGGTTCAAAAATAATTTACAGAGTAATTTCTTTCATCATAGAACTTACACCATATGCTGTTCTAGCTTTGGTAGCAAGTGCAGTTTCAAACAATGGACCGGACAAACTTCTTCCGCTGTTGTCAGTATTATTAATCGCTTACGCTCTTTGCTTTGTTCAAACATTTATTGTAAGCGGTGTAATGATAGCTTTTGTTGCAAAATTAAATCCTATTAAATTTTTCAAACACATATGGCCTGCTCAGGTTGTTGCTTTCACGTCTCAAAGCAGTATAGGAACAATTCCTGTTACAGTCAAATCATTGAAAAATTCAGGAGTGTCCGAAAGTATTGCATCATTTGTTGCACCTCTGGGAGCAAACATGGGAATG
>NZ_JAJUJR010000212.1 GCF_029265225.1 Sedimentibacter sp. | reverse complement strand
ATTGCAAGCCCTATAATTGCATGTGCAGAAAGGTTAAAGCTTTTATCAGAAGGAGATTTACACACTGAAGTTCCTAAAACAAAAAGCAAGGATGAAACTGCAGTTCTGTTAAATTCTCATGATAAAACAATCAGTGAATTGAATACTATTATTCATGATATATCATATCACCTTGGAGCGATTGTTGGCGGAGATCTGACTCAATTTGTGGACAAGGAATATTTAGGAGATTTTGAACCTATTAAAGTTTCAGTTGTACAGATTATAAAATCATTGAATTACATATTCAAGAACATTAACATTAGCGCTGAACAGGTTGCAAGCGGGTCTGAAGAAGTTGCGGAAGGTTCGCAGGTTCTCACCCAGGGAGCAACAGAGCAGGCAAGCTCCATTGAGGAACTGGCTGCAACTATAAATGAAATTACCGAACAGATAATATCAAATGCAAAAAGTGCACAGCATGCAAAATTAATATCTGAAGAAACTGCCACGGATGTAAATAACGGAACAAAATATATGGAACTCATGATTGATGCAATGGATGAAATCAACAGTTCGTCTGTTCAAATAGGAAAAATAATAAAAGCAATTGAAGACATTGCGTTCCAGACAAACATACTGGCACTTAATGCTGCAGTTGAAGCAGCAAGGGCAGGCTCAGCAGGCAAGGGATTTGCGGTTGTAGCTGACGAAGTAAGAAATCTTGCATCAAAAAGTGCAGAGGCAGCAAAAAACACAACTCAGCTAATTGAAAATTCGCTGAATGCCATTTCAAAGGGAGCAAAAATAGCCGATGAAACTGTTGAATCATTCAAATTGATAGTTAAAAAGACAAATGAGACAGTTTCAATAGTGGAAAGCATAGCAGAGGCTTCACAGCAGCAGGCATTAGGTGCAGAGCAGGTAAATACAGGCATAGAACAAATATCATCTGTTGTTCAGACAAACTCAGCAACGGCTGAGGAAAGTGCAGCCGCAAGTGAGGAATTAAGCAGTCAGGCAGCAGTTCTCAAAGGCCTCATTGAACATATAAAAATGAGAAATGTTCACAAAGATTCTCACAACGCTGATGCTATTAAAGATATTGAACAAACTGAAGATACTGAAGATACTGATGAGCTCGGCAGTGCTCAAGCAGATTGATAACAAGGTTATTTGTAATTCAGCGGGCGGACACGAGGTCCGCCCCTACAGATTGTAGTGTATCAATAATGGATGAGCATATGATGCTCATTTTTTGTGACAAAGCAAAAATTTGGACGCTGTCATTCTGAGAGCTTGCTCGAAGAATCTCATGTTTTAAACAAAGATGAGATCCTTCACTAACGGTCAGGATGACAACGTCAGGGATTGTCAATAGGTTGATGAGTAGATGATGCTCATCTTTTTTGTACTAAAATTATTTTGCAATAAAATATAAGGTAGTATATAATTAACCATGAAAATCACAGATGAGCATTTAAATTAATGTAAAATTAAGAATATACAGATAATATAAAGGTAATAAATCATCGCAGGAGGAATAAATTTGAGAATCTTAATTGTGGAAGATGAAGTTAAAATAACGCAGGCGCTTAATTATTTGTTCTCGAAACAAAAAATAGATGTTGACATAGCCAATGACGGAGAAGAAGGCCTTATACTTTCCAGCAAAGACATATATGATGTCATTGTTCTTGACATAATGCTTCCTGGAGTGGACGGCATTCAGATATTAAAAACAATAAGAAAAGAAGGAATCAAGACACCAGTTATAATGCTTACTGCAAAGGATACTGTTGACGACCGCGTATTCGGGCTGGAAAACGGTGCCGATGATTACCTTGTAAAGCCATTTGCAACCAAGGAACTGATTGCCCGTGTAAAGGCTCTGGCCAGAAGAAAAAGCACGGAGTATGTTGGTGAAATTTATGAATTTGAAGATATCAGGTATGATGTAAAGAATTACCTTTTGTTCATAGACGACAAGGAATATAAAATTCCTCTCAAAGAAGCAATGCTGATGGAAATGTTCATAAAAAAACCTCGTCAGGTTTTTACAAGGGAACAGATAATAGACAGAATCTGGGGTCTTGAAGCAGATGTTCTGGAAAGCAACATTGAAATATATGTGCATCATCTGAGAAAAAGACTTGAAGAAACAAATGCAAAAATTGAAACTGTTCGAGGCGTAGGATATATGCTCAAGGAGAAATAGTATGTTTAGAAGGCTTCATTTTAAATTAACAGCATACATGGGATTGATTCTTATTGTTTTCATGTTTTTTGTTGCAACGGGAATATACAGTTTTACAAGAATTGTATATGAAGACGGCAACAAGGACCTGATGGAAACCGAAGCAATCAGAATTTATACCTACAGAAACATGACATATTCAGGTTTTATGCTTAACGGAAGTTTCTTGCAGAGGTTCGGACCAAGCGTTGCATTGATGGGAACACAAAAGCTTGATGCATGTTATGTTATATATGACAAAAATCTTAGAAGAGTATATTCAGAAGAAAATGAAATAGCAGTTGCCGATGACATACAATCACTGGCTGAAAAATCCCTTAATGATCAGAAAGATTCCTTCGTAACTAAAAAGATAGGACGTTTCAATTACAGGATTTATACAAAGTTCTTCAATGATATGAACGGACAAAGCGTTGTTCAGGTTTATCAGAGCACGGTAAACGAAGACATTTTGTGGTCATTCTTAAAAACAGTCCTGTTTGTTACAGGTATAAGCGGCATGGCAGTATTGCTGTGTATCAGTTATGCATTTACAGGGCAGGCAATAAAACCAATCAGAGAAACATGGATACGACAGAGAGAATTTGTTGCTGATGCTTCCCATGAGCTCAGAACACCACTTACAGTAATTCAGACAAACCTTGATGTTGTTTTAAGCGACGAAGAAGGCACAGTTGATGAAAATGAAATGTGGCTTTCCAATGCATACTCGGAAACAAGGGTAATGGCAAAACTTATTGATGAGCTGCTTATTCTTGCAAAGGCCGATGCCAACGAGGAAAAGCTGGACATCTCGGAATTTTCATTTTCTGAAATAGTAGAAAATGTGTGCCAGAACATGGAAATTATCGCGAAGAAGAAGGGCATTGACTTTCAGCTGAATCTGGAAGAAGATGTGATGATCAGGGCTGATTATGACAAAGTTAGAAGGCTTGTGGTCATCCTTGTTGACAATGCAGTGAAGTACACGGAAAAAGGCAAAGTTACAGTAAGCTTGTTTACTGACAAAAATAAAAAGAAATATTTTACTGTTGAAGACACGGGAATAGGAATTGCCAAAAAAGACATGGACAGAATATTTGACAGATTTTACAGAGCAGATAAGGCCCGTCACAGAGAAGGCGGAACCGGTCTTGGCTTAAGCATTGCAAAGTGGATTGCAGACGTGCACAAATATTCCCTGACAGTTGAAAGCACTTTAAATGTCGGAAGCAAATTCACCCTGAGAATGTAAATAAATAGGGCTGTTAATAACAAACCTCAGACCGTTGACAAACCGTAGGGGCGGACCTCGTGTCCGCCCGGGGCTATTAATTCAAAAAAGTTGTTATCTGCGGGAGAGCACAAGGCTCTCCCCTACGAACTTAGATTTCAAGTTCACGACAATTACCAATATTAATTAATTTAATGACTTTGTCATCAACCTGGGGCTGTTACATAACGGCCCTTATATTTTTTATGAATTTTTACAAAAACTTTTCCTTAATAACATTCCAGTAGTTGAATGTTCCTGTTGAAAGTCTTTTGATTACCCGTTTTGAAGTTCTGAAATGCACACATTCTATTCCATCATATTCATACATTTCGCCGTCTGCCGACAAGGCGAAATAGTAATCATTTTTTCCTTCAGGGTAAATTGTTATTTCAAATTCAGGCGGTACGATTATGCTGCAGTCAAGACATCTGTATGCATTTGAAATTATGGGAGACAAAGGCGTAAGCTGTAAAGTTTTCAGTGAAGGATACACAATACTTCCTCCTGCGGATTTGTTGTATGCAGAACTCCCAAGAGGAGAAGAAATGATTAAACCGTCTCCGCTTATTTTTTCAAGATGGTTTGATGCAATGTATACATCAAGATGAATTGTCTTCATGTCTTTTCTTTTAAGTATTATGTCATTGACCGCATATATTTTTTCTGCCGGTCCGGTTGTTATTATTTCACTTTCAATAAGGTTCACATTTGTAACGGAAAATTTGCCTTCATTGTAATCATGGATGAAACTTTCCATGTTTTCAGGGGTGATTTCAGGATAAAATCCAAGGGTTCCGGTATTTATTCCAATGAAAGGAATGCGTGAAAAATTGCTTTCTCTTACTCCCCTCAGGAAGGCTCCGTCTCCGCCTATGGTAATATTGAGCTCTGCGTCTTCGCAGAAACCGTCATAATAACTATAGCCGTAATCTTTTAATATTTCTATGAGCTTCTGTTTTATTTCCAGCGTATAACTGTCATAGTTTGCAGCTATATTTATTAACTTATCCTTCATGATAATCCCCTTTACATTAAATGTAATTTATATTATATTTATATTAATGAAAATCCAGGAGCATATTAAT
>NZ_JAJUJR010000193.1 GCF_029265225.1 Sedimentibacter sp. | reverse complement strand
TTCAACATTAATTCCAAGCCCTGTGGCAACTTCATCTCCAAGCATCAATATGTTGAGTTTGTTTGGAATGAAGAGTACCATTATTATTCCAGCTGCTGCATAAGGAAATATGGTAATGACGTCCTGCCAATTAGTGGCTGAAAGACCTCCCACCATGAATCCTATTATCCCTGACACCTTGTCAGGATAAAAAGTCATTATAGCGTTGTTTCCTGCCCCAAGAAGTGAAGAAACTGCCACACCTGCAAGTATAATCCTGTTAGGTCCGGCTCCATCCTTCCATGCCAGAAAATATATGAACAATGTGGCCAGAAGCGCTCCTGCAAATGCTCCTAGAGGTGCAAGAAAATAAAGCTCCGGAAAAAGTATGAGAACAATCAAGGTCATAAGTCCTGCCCCTGATGACACTCCTATAATATTTGGAGATGCAAGGGGATTTCTCATTACCCCCTGCAAAATTGAACCTGAGAGAGCTAGACAAGTTCCTGTAAGAGATGCCGCTATGGTTCTTGGCAGCCTTACATTCCATATTATCTGATAATTTACCGTATCTTGTTTAAAGACAAGGGCACTGAGTATTTCACCTGATTGTATTTTAACGGCTCCGTTTCCCATGCTTATTAAAAAGCCGGCTGCAGAAAGACAGATGAAAATAAACAATATAGATTTTTTTTTGATTTTTTCAATTTTTATGTTATTGTCCATATTGCAGCTCTCCTCATGTTGCACTCATAATAGTTATTTGGTAAATATTTCAGGATATAATATTTCTGCCAGACCTTTATAAGCTTCCGCATATTTGTTGTTTGGCTTGTACATGTACAAATTCTTTGGCAGAATGTGGTAGTTACCTTCCTTAACAGCTGTCAGAGATGCCCAGGCAGGATTGTCTTCTGCGTCGCTTTTTAATCTTTCTTTTATTTTTTCAATGTCTGTTCCCATAGTCAAAACAAATATGAAATCCGGGTCTTCCTCCAGTATTTTCTCCATGCTGAATGTTTTTGAATCTGATGTTTCCACTTCCGTATCAGAAATATTTACAGTGTTCAAGTCCTTGAGCATTTCACCAACCATAGAGTTTGAATCCCTCACAGACAAGCTTTTTGCAGAAGCAAACAATATGAGAACGCTGTAGTTTTTATCCGTGGGAGCTTTTGCTATTATTTCATCCACATTGTTTTTCACTCTTTCTGCCTGAGTTTCATAGAGGTCTTCCCTGTCTGTTATGGCTGTAAAAAGCTTCACTGTTTCATAATAATCGCTTTTATAATCGTTATCCAGCGCAATTACCGGAATATTGTTTTGCTTCAATGTTGAAACCATTTCCTTTTGAACCTTGTATGCAGTTGTCATAATTACAAGATCAGGCTTAAGGGAAAGTATTTTTTCAAGATTTGGGTCGCTGGCAGTTCCTACGGATTCAGCAGACTTGGCATTTTCCACAGGTTTTTCTTCTGCTTCTTCAACTCTTCCTATAACTGTTCCTCCGCAGCTGTCCCATATGTCCAGATATGAATTGTAAAGACACACAACTCTTTGAGGATTCTTTTTAATTGTTACTTCTTCCCCTGTTGCATCTGTAAATGTAACATCATCTTCCCCTGTAGTTACATTGTACTTTGAAATAATTTCTTCCTGAGCTGTTTGTGTTTCATTTTTTACTTCTGTGTTCTGTGCTTGTGCATTATTTGATTCAGCACCATTCACCTGCTCATTTTTGCTGCATCCTGCTGACAGAGACAACACTAACGCTGCTGACAGGATTAAGGATAATAATTTTTTCTTTTTCATTTTTTCCTCCATATATTTTGTTCTTTCGTGGAGAAATATTGCTCAGAATAACTCACAATAACCACAGTCCTCCCGTGGTTGTAAGCCATACTACTTCCCTCCGAAGACTATAAAAAACAGGCAGGTTTCCTGGCTCATGGCGCCCTACTCTCAAGCCTTCCCAGATATCCAGTGGCATGTATGATTTCGTTCCATTCACAGTAGCGGGGGCTGCATCGGATTTTCACCGTTTTCCCTAGCGCTGTTATTTTAACTGTTGAATTATAATTTATAACCTCTTCTTGTTATAATTTTATTGTTTTTTATGTATGTGGAACTGTTTCCCACAATTACAATGCTCAGCATGTCAACTTCATCATAATCAATTGTGTCCAGAGTGCACACTATTGACTTTTGATTTTCTCTCTCGGCATTTTTAACAATTCCTACAGGAGTTGAAATTTGCTTGTATTTTTTTATTATTTCAAAGGCATTTTTCAGGTAATCAGGGCGGCCATTACTTCTTGGATTGTAGAAACAAATTACGAAATCCCCCTGGGAAGCCAGTTCAACTCTTTTATAAATCAAGTCAAGCGGAGTCAAAAGGTCGCTTAAACTTATGTGGCAGAAATCATGCATGAGCGGAGCACCCAGCACTGCCGCAGCAGCAGTTGAGGCCGTCACGCCGCTTATTATTTTAACTTCTTCGTCATCAGCGAGCTCAAGCACAAGACCTGCCATTCCGTAGACACCTGCATCTCCTGAGCTTATGACTGCTACAGTCTTGCCTGTTTTTGCTATTTCAACGGCCTTTTTCACCCGGTCTATTTCCTGCTTCATTCCGTTTGATACTATTTCCTTGTCGCTGATTATATTTTTAATCAAATCAATGTATGTCTTGTACCCCACTATGACCTCTGAATTTTCAATTGCATGCATTGCTTCGTATGTGATTGTTTCAGGGCTTCCGGGTCCTATTCCCACAGCGTATATCATTTATATCTCCCATTTTTTGTTGATAAGTATTGTTGTAAAATATGATACATCTTCCTTTTTCAGGTCCCTGATGTTTTTATAAACTCTTTCATCTTCCTTTGATGAATTGCTTACAGCCAGGGAACAGTGTTCAAGTTTTTCACTAAGGATTAAATCAATAATTGCATCAAAATTTCTGTAAACTTTCATGAGAACAATTGAGCTTTCACTTCTGATGTAGCTTTTAAGCTTATCTGTATCCATAGTTGCAGGAATCACTAATAAAGGATCCTCTCCTTCAACCAGGGGAAAATTATTCCGTGATGCAATGTCCAGAAATGAAGTTATGCCTGGAATTGTTGTGATATTTATTTTGTGTTTCAGGATTTTCAAAAGATAAATGTATGTGCTGTAAACCATGGGATCTCCAATTGTAACAAAACCGACTTTTTTTCCTTCTTTTACATCCTGTTCTATTTCATCGGCAATTGTCTGCCACGAATTCTTTAATTCTTCTGTATTATAGCTCATTGGAAAATGCTTGTCCTTTACAACAGCGGTGCTGTTTATGAAACTTTTTATGATTTCATGGGCTGTACTTGAAGAATCATCTTTTTTTGCAGCAGGCACATACAATACATCAAGTATGTTAAGAGTGTCAGAAGCTTTTTTTGTAACAGCATCCATGCTTCCAACTCCCACTCCTATACCATAAAACATACCCTGTTCCATTATTCTTCCTCCGCATTGTACAACAGGGCATTAATTATGGCTGCAGCTACGTTGCTTCCGCCTTTTCTTCCCTTTGCAACTATGTAAGGAATGTCAAGGCTCATTATGAGCTCTTTAGCCTCCACCACATTGACGAAACCAACAGGAACACCTATTATCAGTGCAGGCATTATTTTTTCTTCTGTTATGAGTTCATAAAGCTTTATGAGGGCAGTGGGTGCATTGCCCACGGCAAATATGAGCGGACCATTTATTTTTGAAGCCCTCTCCATTGAAACTGTCGCCCTTGTTTCCTTGCGCCTGCTTGCTTCTTCTGCAACATCTTCGTCTGCCATGAAGCATTTAATGTCCACACCGTATTTTGCTGCTGCTTTTTTGTTGATTCCTGAACAAGCCATGTTTGTGTCGGTTATTATTGTTGCTCCATTTTTCAATGCAGCCTTTGCCTTTTTAACAGCATCTTCTGAAAAAATCAAATTTTTTACATAATCAAAATCAGCAGTTGTATGAATGACACGTTTGATTATTGGCTCTTTTTCATGGTCAAGCTTTAAATCGCCCAGTTCTTCCTGAATTATTTCAAAACTTCTTTTTTCAATATTTTGAGGTTCTACAAATTTTATGTTGTTCATCATTGCTCCAATCCTGATAATTAAAATCAACCTTGAATTCATCCATGCAGGCAGCCACAGTGACAGAATTTTTAATTGTTTTTCTTATGATTAATTTTTTGCTTAAGCTCCCCATGGAAGCCGACCTTTCACACACATTGTCCACTCCTGCAACGCTTTTTACAAAATCTGATTCCGAATAGTTTCCTTCCAGTGCATTTAGCTCGCTGCTTGAATATGTGTAAAAGGGAACATTTAAAATTTCAGCTGCTTTTATTATTCCTTCTTCATGTTTCTTAAGTTCAATGGAGTTTATTGACTTTATGGCATAACATGATATGTTGTTTCCCATCAGCACTTCTTTTACTGATGTTAATATAGTGTTGTAGTCTGTTCCCTTTCTGCAGCCCACACCAACTGAAACAATTTTTGGAATAAGGTTTAATGTATTCATGTATGGTTTTTCGTTTTCATCCATGCTTATGCATATTCCAGTTTCATATTCTTTTTTATTTTCCGGATCAATTTCCTCAGGTACAATACCTGTTATGAGAAAATCACTTGTAAGCCCTGCAATCTTGTCTTCTAGTATTTCAGCTGCAAATAGTTTTGCATCATTCATGTTTAAAATGTTCATGTTATTGTTTGCAGCCCATTCATCAACCGCTATTTTTCCGCTTACATCCGTAGCAGTTGTTATCACTGGGCGGCCTCCGGTAATTTCTGCAATTTTTTTAGTCAGCTTGTTAGCTACACCCATGTGACCGCTTAGAAGAGAAATGACATTAT
>NZ_JAJUJR010000260.1 GCF_029265225.1 Sedimentibacter sp. | reverse complement strand
ATTGTGATGTACCGAGTTAAAAAAAGCAAGAATTCATTGAAAAAACCAAGAATTTCAACATTGTACCAGGCCGAAAACTTCTAATAATGAATTAAGTTATTTTAAATGTTGATACATCAAAAATCCGCTTCAGCCATGTGGCTTAAGCGGATTTTTATTGTTCTTTTAATCATGCATCATCAATTTTAAAGCCTGCGCTTCTTATTTTTGATGTTTTCAAAATATTTGCTGCAAACACATTTATCCACTACTATAACAAAATCATCGCCACCTACGTGACCAATAAAATGAAAATCATCACTGTGTTTTCTTAAGACATCAGACAAAAGTTTAATTACCCTGTCACCTTTTTCGAATCCGTAAACATCATTATATGCCTTAAAATTATCTATATCCAAATATGCAACGCTGTATTCTGAGAAATTAAGCAGAACCTGATTTAAAGTTTGTTCTATGACAATATTGCCCGGAAGGCCTGACAACGGATTTTGATGCTTTGCTGCTGAAACTTCCAATTCAGTGGTCTTTTGAAGCAAATCCTTTATTGTAACAGTTCCAATAAATTTGTTGTTCTCTGTAACCACTATTAAATCATACAGCTTGTCATTGTTTCGTTCCATTGCTGAATTGGAAACAATATTTATAGGAGTGTCATGTTCGACATTTAAAAATTCCTTATCCATAATATCTGATATGCACTTGTTTTTGTAAAGTGAATATCCATAATTGCCGCTCAGTTTAAGTGCTATTTTTTCTTTTGTAACAATACCGATTGGTTTATCATTGTTTACTACGCATAGACCTTGGCAGTCATCATTTCTTATGATATTTTCATATACAATATTTACCTTTTCATCAGGTGATACTACATATGCAGCCTTTGCTAAATTTTTTATGTAAATATTTGATGTAACTCCATTAGATATATGATTTTTCCTTGAATTTATTTCAATGATGGATTTTAATACCGAATTGTCTATATCCCTTATTTCTTCTTCAGGTTTCTGGAAGTAATATCCTTGTCCATATTGGACACCCAAGTTAATGATTGTTTCCAATTCATCCAATGTTTCAATTCCTTCGGCTATGATTGAAATGTTGGATGCTTTTGAAAATTCGACCATACCTTTGACCAGTGAAAATTTCAGCCTATCCTTGCTTATTCCTCGAATCAAATTCATATCAAGTTTAATGAAGTGAGGATTGACATCACTTATTAGATTTAATCCTGAATAGCCCGATCCCGCGTCATCAATTGCTATGCTGTAATCCTGATTTTTGTAATAAGATATGGTTGATTTAAAACTGCTGATATCCGTTATTACATTTCTTTCTGTTATTTCAAAAATAATACTCTTGGGGTCAATGTTGTATTGTTTTAAAAATTCCTTGGTAAACCCGCTCTTAAATGTCTCATCATGCATTGTGCATGGATTTACATTTATAAAGAGCTTCTTGCTGTAAGGCGGGATCATGAATATGAAGGCCGCTTCAAGGGCTTTTGTCCTGCATAAAAGTTCTAATTGCCATAAGCAGTTATACTTTATTGCTGCACTGAACAACATATCCGGGTTCTTTATTTCGCTTTCGCAAGTTATCCTGCTAAGCGCTTCATGACCATATATGCTCCCATCTCTTAACGATACAATCGGCTGAAAAACAGTCTTTATTTTCTTGTTTTCAATAACATAATCCAAAGCTTCTTTTATTTTGTCTGACATTTGCTTTTACTCCGTGTGCAATAGTAATAATATTGGACTTTATCACATAAAAGCAAATTATTATGCAGCTAATTGTAATCATCTCGTAAATTGTAAGTAAATTCATATTCTTACTTTCATATAATACACACTTTTTACATTTTCTATCACAGGTGTTTACCAACCATGTTTATATTGAATGTATAAGGAATCTTACTGCATATTCGAGAGGAGAAAATTATGTACAAAACAGTTCAGAAACTGAAAACAAACAAGACAGTCAGTTTAAAATCCATAAATACAACTATTAAAAGACTGAAAAATTTAACCGCAGATAAAATAATGTCAAAAGAAGCTGAAACTGAAATTTCAGAAGATAAGAAAATCAGATTTAAAGACTTTAAATTAGGGACAAAGCTTTCGATTTCATTTGCATCTTTAATTTTGCTTTTTATTGTTCCTGTTTCCATAAGTCTTTACAACTTTAATGAAACCGCTGAGTTGCTCAGCAAAACTAATGAAGCAACAATACCGGAAATATATATGGCATCTTCAGTGTCAAAGAATCTGAAAGATATTGAAAAAAACCTGTATGCATCCACATTGACAGACAATATTACAAAAAAGGAAGAATACAGTGTTATCAGTAAAGATTTATATAATCAAATGACAGCTGACATGAGAGAATTAGAAAGATTGCTTGTGACTGACACAGACAAGATAAAAGACACTTTACGGCTTCTGGAAAAAGAATCATCCATCAGAGAAGAGGTTATGAATCTCAAATATAAAAGCGATGCTACAAGGCTTATTTTTAATTCATATGAACCAGTAATAAATGATATAAATAAAAATTTAAGTGAAATAACTGATGGAATTAATCTCAGATTGCAGGATGGTGCATATGCATCAAACAGAAATGTCCGATTTTCATTTCTGTTGACTGTATCAATGACCCTGGCTGCAGTTTTACTAGGTTTTATTATTACCAGAACAATAACCGGCAGCATAATAGCTCCAATCAGCGAAATTGAAAGTCTGGCTAAAGCCTTGGCTGAGGGCAACTTGAATTACAAAATAGCATATACTTCAAAGAATGAACTGGGAGAATTGGCTGAAAACATGAGAAAATCCATGAATACATTAACCTTATACATAAAGGAAATAGATGAAGTCATGAGTGAATTGTCAAAAGGAAATTTAAACGTAAAAATAAGCCAGAGTTTCACCGGCGATTTTGAAAAAATAGAACATTCCATTACGGATTCTGTATGCATGCTTTCAAGAACGCTAAAAAATGTAAATGGATTATCTTCAGAAGTAACAACAAGATCGGAAAACATATCAATAAATTCACAAAGAATTTCCAAAGGTGCTACTGAGCAGGCAGGTTCAATAGAAGAGTCATCAGCAGCAATTGAAGAAATTTCAGTTCATGTTAAAGCTAATGCTAAAAACACTTCCATTGCAAGCAATAAATTAATTGCTATAGGCAATGAAATTACAGATTGCAATAAAAGAATGGAAGAAATGGTTGCTGCAATGACAGAAATTACATTCAAGTCAAATGAAGTAAGTAAAATCATCAGACTTATTGATGACATAGCCTTTCAGACCAATATTCTTGCATTGAATGCTGCTGTAGAAGCAGCACATGCAGGTTCTGCGGGCAAAGGATTTGCTGTAGTTGCCGACGAAGTGAGAAATCTTGCGGTCAGAAGTTCAGAAGCTGCAAAAAACACCTCCATTCTTATAGAAAAAACAATAAATGCTGTAGTAAAAGGAAATGAAATTGCAGACAAAACCGCTGCAACTCTTAATAATATTGTAGAAAGCACAAAAGATTCCGCTAATACTATAAAAGAAATTTCAAAAGCATCAGAAGAGCAATCTGTTGCCATTGAACAAATTAAAGTTGGAATAGAGCAAATTGCCGCAGTTGTACAAGTCAATTCTGCCGCTGCAGATAAAGCCTCAGAAGCAAGCAATGATTTGTTTACTCAGGCAAATGCACTTAATGATTTGGTGTGCGGATTTAGTTTTTAACTATATTTACTATGTTTTCTCTTTAGTAAAAAAGCTCACTGACCGTTGGGGCACTGAGCTTTTCTACTCATAATCTGAATTTACTCCCTGTTGTGCTCATGATATTGCTGAGGTGTTACCCCCACATGCTTTTTGAAAATTTTCCCGAAATAGTTTGCATCCTTAAAACCCACTGAATTTGCAACTTCAAATACCTTCATTTCGCTTTCACTTAATAGTTT
>NZ_JAJUJR010000357.1 GCF_029265225.1 Sedimentibacter sp. | reverse complement strand
ATTTTTGACAGCAGTACAGGAGAACTGACCATAAAATCATTTGCCAAAAACATAAAAGTAATCTAAAGAAAAAGGCGTTCACTGTAATTATTACATGAACGTCTTATTTTTATGAGTTTTTATAACTATTTACTGATGCTTTTTGTTTTTTGATACAAACTCGATTGCCTTTATAACTTCTGTGATTACTTCAGCCTGATGCTGCGTTTCCAGAGAGGAGTATTCTGCAAAGATTTCTCCTTTTTTAGTTGTTATGTAGTAAGGCTTCAGGTTGTTCAATGCTTTTGCCATCATATCTTCCAGACAGCTGCTGCATTTGCATATGTCCTTGTAAGCTGGGTCAGTTTTTAAAACGTTGTTAAGATAATTATGAACTATTTCTTCCATGTAATTTACTATCATATAATACTCCTTTAGTTTATTGGATTATTTCTCTGTACATTCCCACTGCAGAAATAATTATGTCGCTGTAATATTTGTGCCCTTCAATATCAGTAAAATTGTAATATTTTTCAAACATTGAATTGATGAAGCTAAGTTCAATGCTTGAAGGATTGCATCCGTACAGCTTGTTTATGGCATGAACAACTTCTGCCCTGGTAATTGGCTTGTCAGGATAAAAGAAGCTGCCTGAATTTTCTATTAATTCCCTGCTTGTGATTTTTATTATTTCGCTTTCGGCCCAGTGGCCGGCAATGTCATCAAAGTCGTAGTTGCTTGAAGCCGGAATGGCTGTGAGCTTTGTTTTGTATGCGCTTATTTTTGTCAGCATCTGGCAGAACTCTGCTCTTGTAACATATCCGTCAGGCCTGTATGTCTTGTCCTTGTAGCCTGAAACATATTTTTTTGCGCTTCCCATTGAAATGTAATCTCGTGCCCAGTGATTTTCTATATCTGTGAATTTTGTTTTCAAGTATGCGTTTCTGTCATAGGGAAGATCATTCAATCTGCAGAAGACTGTTACCATTTCAGCCCTTGTAATTGGTGAGTTTGGTTTGAACAAGAAGTTGCTGCCGCTCATGTATGAAGGAAGCATTGCTTCAAAATATGTTTCGTTATCTTCAGAATCATCATATGGAAGTCCTTTGTCTTCAAACAGTTCTTCTGAATAGTCCTCTTCATGTACATCCAGATTAAGCTTGTGTTTTTTGGCTGTTTTTTTATGATCAATTTTTATTGTTTCAACTGTCCTGTTTCCTTTTTTGTCCACAACCGTGAAGATGTACTCACCGTCATATTCTACAGCAAGACTGTGGTTGTATGAATAATCTTTCACTGCAGTACTGCCGCCTATGGGAATATACTTGCCGTCAAAAGAAATCATGTAGTCAAGACCAAAATCATCCTTCATTTCAAGATAAAACGTGTCGTTATCCTGGAGCTCTCCTTCTACTTCAGGTCTTCTGAAATCTATTCCATCTATGTTGAAAATAAATAAATTTTGTGATGAACCTGCATCGGATTTCACCAGCACCTCATAATTCCCGTTGTCTTCATATATGTCTTTTGAGGGATATGCTGTGTATCTAAAGTTGTTTGTAAAGTTATAGCCCTTGTATTCTACAAGCGTGCTGTAGTTGTTGTAATCAAGGGGCCAAAGCTCAATAAGAAGATAAAACTCTCCCTGTTTGATTACTTTGTAGTCATAGTCTACATCATCAACTTCAATGCTGAATTCACAGGGCACGTTGTTTTTTAAGTCATCCACGTAATAGTTCACTTCATTTGCTACGGAGGTGCCCTCAGGAGTGGTGACTGTCCTTAACTTGTCTGTATCCATATGAAAAAGAACCTGCTTTTTTTCATAATCGTACATCAGTTCATATTCAAAGCTGATGTCTTCATCATCTTCATCATTATCTTTATCTTCTTCGTTTTCTTCTTCATCTTCATCCAAATCATCAACCGTATATACAAATGTTTTTTTATAATTGGAGTAATATATTGTAAAGGGATATTCTCCTTCTCTGTCTGCCACAAAGGTTGCGCTTTTCCCAATTACCTGGTATCCGGAAGGAAGGTATATGTAATAAGATGTCTCTTCATCGTCTTCCAATTTTGAACCGTTTTGATATCTGTAGGGGGTTATGGTTATTTCCTTGAAATTTGTTCCTGAAACTGTGCTTTCAGTAAATTTTGCTCTTAAATAATTGTTTTCTGCTCCGTAGGCGCAAGTGAAACTTATGGCCAACAGCAATGTAATGGTTATTATTGTAATTTTTCTCATTTTATCTACCTGTTCTTGTAAAGTTGAAGCTGCCTGTCGTATAAATACTGCATGATTACTGATTCATTGTATCTTGCCATTTTTTCAAAAGAGCACCCATAATTGACAGTTACAAGCTCCTCATTTTCAGGGTCGTGTTTTTTGTCCATTCTGATTACCTTTGCATGAATCATGATGAGCTGGTATTTTGCATATTGAAAATAAAATGCTAATTCGTCGTTTATGTCCAGGTCGTAATTTGATGATATGAGCATTCCTCCAACGCTTAAATTGAGTACGTTGATTTTCATGCTGGGTACATCCTTTGTGATGTCTTCGCCATTTCTGATTAATTTTTCAATAAAAAAAGACAAATCTGTCCTGACCTTCAATGAATTTCTGCGCTCGATAATCTTTTCCTTGCTTTTGATATGGGCATTGAGCTGATTCCTTGATGCAACGCCTATTTCACAAATATAAGGAGAAATACCCGTAAGTTCATT
>NZ_JAJUJR010000359.1 GCF_029265225.1 Sedimentibacter sp. | reverse complement strand
GTAACATTAGACATGTACGAAGGCTATGACGATCCATATGTAACTCATGTTTGGATTGGAGATACTCCGTTGCCGGCTTCTAAAAATAAGAAGGATCTAGTTTATACTGATGCACCAGGACAATTTAAGTTCATGATCAATTCACTAAACACTATTGACATGAAAGGTAGCGGATGGGATAAAGTATTTGTTGCAGTTCATGCAGTTGTACGCATTTACGGTGATTAATGTTTTCAAATAAGCGGAGCAGAGAGCTCCGCTTATTTTTATGCCTTGATTTACTCGCAGGATTATGGAAATCATTTACAACAAAGTGGAAAAGGGTTAAAATAATAACAGGATTTAATCAATAATTGTATTGTTAGAGTTTGAGATTAAAAATCAGGGGTATACTTAAAATTGGCGAAACTTTATCGTTAGGAGGGAAAAATGAAATCATTAAAATTAAAAAATAATATTTACTGGGTTGGAAGTCTTGATCCTGAACTTAAGGTGTTTGACATAATCATGCGCACGGAGTTCGGCACATCATACAATTCATATGTTGTGAAGGGCAGCGAAAAAACTGTGCTGATGGAAACAGTTAAGCTCAAATGCTTTGATGATTACATGGAAAAATTAAAAGAATTAAATATTTCTGCTCAGGATGTGGACTACATAATAGTAAATCATACAGAACCCGACCATTCAGGTTCCATTGAAAATCTGGTTAAAATGAATCCGGATATTCAGGTTGTTGGTTCAAAACAGGCAATTGAATTCATGAATCACATTTGCAATACTAAGTTTAAATCCATTGCAGTGAAGGATGGGGATGAGTTGTCACTGGGTGACAAGACGTTGAAATTCATAGATGCAAAGTTCCTGCACTGGCCTGACTCAATGTTTACATATCTGAAGGAAGACAAGACATTGTTTACATGTGATGCTTTCGGAGCACATTATTCTATTGATACGGTTCTTCAAAGCACCGTTGTTAATGAAGATGATTATATGGGCGCCTTCAAATATTATTTTGACAATATTCTTGGTCCATTCAAAAGTTTCTTTTTGCAGGCAATTGAAAAGATTGAAAATCTTGACATAGATATGGTTTGCACCGGACACGGGCCTGTTCTTGATAAAGATCCATGGAAAATTATAAATCTTTCAAAACAATATTCAACAGAAAAAAGACCAATTGAAGGAAGACTAATTGTAATTCCTTATGTTTCTGCATATGGCTACACAAAGACTATGGCTGAAGAAATTGCAAAGGGCATTTCAGAAGCAGGCATCATGACTGAACTTTATGACATGGTTTATGAGGATGAAAAGAAAGTTCTTGAAAGAATCTATTGGGCAGACGGTGTGTTGTTCGGTTCACCTACAATGGTAGGAGAAGCATTGGAGCCTATATGGAGTATTCTCATTAAAATGTTTGCTCCTGTTTACAAAGGAAAACATGCTTCAGCTTTCGGTTCATACGGATGGAGCGGAGAAGCCGTGCCAAACATCATGCAAAGATTAAAGCAGATAAGGCTTAAGACGTTTGGTGAAGGCCTCCGAATCAGATTTAAACCTTCTGAGGAACAGCTGAAAGAAGCATACAATTTCGGCGTAGAGTTTGCATATGCTGTTGATCCAAGCTTAAAAAAGGAAACTGTAAAAACAAAGTGGAAATGTATTGTATGTGGAACTATAGTTGAAGGCGAACAGCCTCCTGCACAATGTCCTGTGTGCGGAGTTTCAGCTGAAAATTTCGAAAAAGTTGAAGAGGAAATTCCGGTTCAATCTCCAAAGATAAATGAAGCAGCAGTTGCCAAGGATGGACAAAAAACTTCCAGATGGAAATGCACCGTATGCGGTGAAATCATAGAAGGGACAAATCCTCCTGAAAGATGTCCCGTATGCGGAGTGGGGCCTGAATATTTTGTAAAGCTTGATGATGAAGGCTCGGAAGAAAATTATGCCGACATAAAAGAAAAAATTGTAATAATCGGTGCAAGCGGTGCAGGAATGGCTGCCTGTGTTGAAATCAGAAAAAGAAACAAAATAAGCGACATCACAATAATTTCCAAGGAAAATGTAAAGGGATACTACAGGCCTCAGCTTTCAAAAATGCTGTCAAACGATACAGTAACAGTTGAATCGATGATCATAAAGGATGACAAGTGGCTTGAGGAAAACAAAGTAAATCTTCTTCTTGACAAAGTGGTTGCATCTATTGATGCTGAAAACAAGACTGTCGTTCTTGAAAGCGGAGAAAAGATTGATTACACAAAACTTATAATTGCATCCGGGGCAGAAGTGTTTGTGCCACCGTTTACAGGGAGAGAAAAGCAAGGCGTGTTCACCTTAAGATATGCAAAGGACGGCAATGACATAAAAAAATATTCAAAAGGAAAGAAAACAGCAGCCGTAATAGGCGGCGGAGTTCTTGGACTTGAAGCAGCCAATGAACTTAAAAACTTAGGACTTAAGGTAAGTGTAATTGAAATGGCAGACAGGATTCTTCCTCGCCAGCTTGATGGAGATGCTTCAAAAATACTTGAAGAAATAGTTAAAAATTCAGGCGTTACATTTTTGAAAGGCGTGGGAACAAAGGAAATCATAGGTGATGACAATGTCAAGGGAATACTTCTTGACAACGGCGAAACT
>NZ_JAJUJR010000027.1 GCF_029265225.1 Sedimentibacter sp. | reverse complement strand
ATAATGTCTTCCAGCATTTTTATATAATCCTGATTTTTTAATGATTCTTTTAATCCTTTAAATTTATTGTTCATAGAATAGTCCTTTCTTGTTGGTTTTTTCATTCTTGAGCTCACAATCAAATCAGCTACAGGTTCTTCAGCTGATTTTGAATAAGCACACCTACTATGTCTGCAAATCTGTCAAGGGTATTGATTCTTACAAAATTTCGGCCGTAGATTTTTTTGCAGACGGTACATCCTCATCAAGCCCTGTGAAAACACATAACACTGAAACACCGTCATTGATTCCCTTTTTTACTTCAACTGCCGTATCTTCAACGCCAGTGGCTCCTGAATATTCAATCCGCGCAGGAATTATGCCCGTAGCAGGATTTGTCTGTATGTCATTTGGCTTGCAGTCGGAAAGTACAATTAATATTTTGTGCTCGCTGTCGGAATTCTTCATCATGTGAAGAGATGTTCGTATTGCCAGGCCGTCACGGTTGCAGCCGGAAGTATTGTAATTGAAAATGCTTTTGTTTTTGTCTGTTTCCATGTAATCTCGGAATAAATTGATTATGGTGAAATTCCTCAGGCTCGAAAATGAATATACTCTCACAGGAATCTGACACCTTGTAAGGCTTTCTGCAATTATGTACGCCTGTGCTGCTATGATTTCCTGCCTTTCCACCTGGGACGCCGAAGAATCAAGCAATATGTCAACAGCAATATTGCCCGGATTGTTCCTGAAATTTTTTACAAATATTTTGTTGTCGTCTAGAATGACATTTCTCCATATTTTTTGTGCTGCAAGAGTTCCCGCCTTTGACCAGCTTGATGATGATTCAAAATGTGCAATTAGCGTATTTCTGATTTTATTTGTAAGTTTAGAAATGCTCTCATGATTCCTTGCATAGTCCATCCTGTAATATTCCATGTTTGTTTCTCTTTGCTCAAGGGCAGATCTTTTGAAATATTCAGCGTCCGCGTCATTTCCTGCATTCTGGTCAAATTCTCCTCGGGTGAAATGAAGATGGGATTTTTTGTGGTTGCCAACACACAATATATTTTCAAGCTTCTTGGTCATATGCTCTGAAAGCGTGGAAGAGCCGAAATACTTCTGAATAAATTGCCTGTCAGAATTTACTGTCTTGTTTGATGTCCTGATGTCAAAAACAACTTTCTTTTGTTGTTCATCCAGTTCCTGAAAACTTAAGTCTCTGGAAGTTTCAGCAGACTCATCAACTGCAATGTCCATAGCCGGAGCACTTTCAAAATTAGAAGAAATTTCATCTGTTCCTTCTTTTGTTGCTTCTGCTTTGGAACTCTTTTTTTCTTTTTTGTCTGAAAGAGTCTCATAGGTGCCGGCATTGAACCTGAAATACAATTTTATTATTTGTTTCATGCTGTCGATTATCTGCACCGTATCCATGTGTTTGTCAAATTCAAGGGCATTTAATATTTCAAGAAGTCTTCCGGAAATTTTTATTTCCTGTCCCAAGGCCCTCATAAAATGAGCTTCCTTTACTTCCTGCAAAATGTTTCTTTCGGCTGTCCTTCCGTTTTCCAGAACCTTTCTGGCATATTCCCTTCTAAGTTTTTCAAGAACAGGGCGCTCGTCTCTGATTTTTTCAAAAACGCTGTTTTCCAGTCCAATCCAGGTGAGTTCTCTGTAAAATTCATGATCACCATCACTCTTAAGATAATTGAAGAAATTTGTGAGTCGCGGATAGTCAAAATGTTTATGAACTGCTCCTATTATAAAATTTGAATAAAGCTCTGCTCTTCCGTCTTCGCCGTAAACACCGTCTTCGCCGGTGAATGAATAGTCTCCAGAAGCGTTCCATATGATGTTCAGAGCCCTCTTTTTTTCATCTGTTCGATTTTTCATATTAATTATTAAAAATATCTTCCCTTTCAAGTTTGTCAGGTATTCTGAGTCTGATCACATCTTCAACAAGCTTTCTCTCAAAATCATCAAATGACTTGTTCGTGATTCCCATCTGCAGTGCCTTGTTTGCTTCAAGACCCTTGTCCATGAGGTTGATTGCCGAAATAAGCCCTCTTAAATCAACGGATTTTGTTGAGATTTCTGAATTTTCGCTCTTTAATCTCAAATCTTTGAAAAGTCCTGCAAATTGTTCAAGATATTCTTCCTTTATGTTTGGATATTCCTTTTTGAGCATTTTTTTAAGGTTTTTTGTAGATATGTTTGGCATGTTTATTACCATGAAACGTGATGCCAGAGCTTCGTTTAACTCTCTTGTGCCTGCATAGCCGTAGTTCATGGTTGCAATGAACCTGCCTGCATCATCAACCTTAATTTTGTCGTATCCCGGAACATCTATTATTCTTCTGTAGTCCAGTGTTGCGTGGAGCACTGCAACAGAGTCGTTTTTTGCCATGTTGATTTCATCAAGAACGCCGAAGCCTCCCCATGCAGCACATTCATAAATAGGTCCGCGCCTTAATACAACCTGTCCGTTTTCAAATGTATCCGTTCCTATCAATGAAGAGGAGTCTGTGTTCACATGAAAAGAAATATCCCAGCTTGGTCTTGCAAACACTGCAGCAAGATTTTCAGCAAGAACATTTTTTCCTGTTGCCTTTGACCCTACAAGGAGAAGATTTTCTCCGCACAATATTGATGTTATTGCTTCTTCCCACACATCGTTTCCGTAGTAGTTGTATTTCGGATTTGGAATTCTGTATTCCATTTTTGAATCCACTTTATAAAATTTTCTGAATTTATCTATTTCATTTATCAGTCTTTCACTGATTCCTTCTTTTCTTAAAAAGTCAAGCATTATTGTCTCCCAATTTATCTTTAGTTTAAATTTAAATTTTTGTCTAGAACAACAAATCCATTGCCTGTCTCACATTGTTAACAGGAACTATTTCAATGTTTTTCAAGTCCTTTGTTGCATTTAAGTTTGCTTCTGCAATTATGGCTCTTTCAAATCCCATTTTCTGAGCTTCTATTATTCGTTTTTCTACGGAATTGACTCCCCTTATTTCCCCGGTCAGGCCAACTTCGCCTATTAAGATTGTTTTGAAGTCTATGGGAATTTCCTTGAAGCTTGAAGCAAGGGCACAAAGAATTGCAAGGTCCGCAGCCGGTTCTTTAAGCTGCAGTCCTCCTGTGACATTCAAAAAAGTGTCTGAACTCTGAAGGGCAAGTCCTGCTTTTTTTTCAAGAACAGCAAGAAGCATCGCTGCCCTGTTGTTGTCAATTCCAGTTGTTATGCGTTTTGCAAAACCCGCAGGGGAATATGTGACCAGAGCCTGTATTTCTATGAGTACGGGCCTTGTCCCTTCCATTGCTGCAGTAACCACGGTTCCATAGGCATCAACAGGCCTTCCCCTCAGAAAAACTTCCGAAGGATTTTCAACTTCAACAAGACCTTTTTCACGCATTTCAAAAATTCCTATTTCATTGGTGGAACCAAAACGGTTTTTAACAGATCTCAGGATTCTGTATGAAAAATGTCGTTCTCCTTCAAAATAAAGCACCGTGTCAACCATATGCTCCAGAACCCTCGGTCCTGCTATGGCACCGGACTTGGTCACATGGCCCACAATGAATGATGCCATGTCTCTCACCTTTGTCATTCGCATGACCATGGCTGTGACTTCCCTGACCTGGCTGACGCTTCCGGGAGCCGACACAACTTCAGGCGAATAAATTGTCTGTATTGAATCAAGAACTAAAAGGTCTGGTTCTTCCTTTTCAACAAATTCTTTAATAATATCAATGTTTGTTTCCGAAAGAATGTAAAGCTCACCTTCCCCGAGTCCCAGCCTGTCTGCCCTCAATTTGATCTGCTCGCCTGATTCTTCTCCGGAAACATAAAGAACCTTTAAGTTCATTTTTGAAACATAGTCAGCAACCTGCAATAGCAGAGTTGATTTACCTATACCAGGGTCTCCACCCACAAGAACAAGAGAGCTTTTGATTATGCCTCCACCAAGAACCCTGTCCATTTCCCTGCTGCCTGTGGAAATTCTGTCTTTCCTTGAGGATGTTATATTTTGAATTTTTTCGATTTTGCCTTTGCTTATTCCTCTCTGGCTTTTTATATCAGCGGCCTTTGATTCTATTTCTTCAACAAGAGTGTTCCATTCCCCGCAGGAAGGACATTTGCCAAACCATTTTGCTGTTTCATAACCGCATTCCTGACAAACAAACTTTGTCTTAACCTTTGCCATAATTCACCTCATCCATTTATCAATACAACTATATATAAATTGTAGATTAATGTCAATATATAAAGGCATTAAGTTAAGCTGTCTGCATATGTTGAATTTTCTCTATAAGATTAAATAAAAAGTTTAGCAATTTTAAACATTTAATGCTCTGTATCCGCTAAAATCTTTCAGTACATCCTTAATTTGCCATTTATGTATTGACATTACAATTCATGACAAGTATAATTATAAGTGCTTCAAAGTTTAGTAATTTTAAACTCAACTCATGAGAGGTATTTATGAACATAGGAGAAAACTTAAAAAGAATGAGGGTTGCCAATTCCCTCACTCAGCAGGAGCTGGCAGACAGATGTGAACTTACAAAGGGATATATTTCTCAGCTTGAAAGAGATCTTACATCCCCTTCCATAACCACCTTAACCGATATATTGGAATGTCTTGGTACAGACCTGGCAAGCTTTTTCAACGAAGCTGTTGACAGCAAAATAGTTTTCAAGGAAGAAGATGTGTTTGTAAAGGAAGCCGATGAAAACTACATAATAAACTGGATTGTTCCCAATGCGCAGAAAAATGCAATGGAACCTATTGTGGTGGAACTTAAAAGCTACGCCAAAACAAAACTTCACGTACCTCACGAAGGTGAAGAGTTTGGTTACATCCTGTCAGGAACCGTAATTCTCAATTACGGAAGCCAGGTGTACAAGGTTAAAAAAGGCGAATCTTTTTATTTCAAGTCAAATAAAAATCATAATATAGAAAATGCGAGTAAAAACCCTGCCCGTGTGGTATGGGTCAGCACTCCGCCAAGTTTCTAGCAGGAGAATCAAATGGACAATGCAATTATCGAATTGAATAACATAACTAAAAAATTTGACGGTGAAACAGTTCTTGATGACATTACCCTGTCGGTTAAAAAAAATGAATTTGTAACATTGCTGGGTCCAAGCGGCTGCGGCAAGACAACGACTCTCAGGATCATAGGAGGTTTTGAAACTCCCGATGAAGGGGATGTTTTTTTTGACGGTCATCTCATAAATGATGTTCCTCCTTTCAAGAGACAGCTGAACACGGTGTTTCAAAAATATTCACTGTTTCCTCACATGAATGTTTTTGAAAACATTGCATTCGGACTGAGAATAAAAAAAATGGATGAACGACTCATAACAAGCAAGGTGGAAAAAATGCTTGAACTTTTCAATTTGAAAAATTACGGCAAAAGAAGAATAGATCAGCTAAGCGGCGGACAGCAGCAAAGAATTGCCATTGCCAGAGCTCTGGTCAATGAGCCAAAGGTTCTGCTCCTTGACGAGCCTCTTGGTGCCCTCGACCTGAAACTCAGAAAAGAAATGCAGCAGGAACTCAAGGCAATGCAGAAACAAATAGGAATAACGTTCATATATGTTACTCACGACCAGGAAGAAGCCCTCACCATGTCAGACACAATTGTTGTAATGAATGACGGAATAATTCAGCAGATGGGTTCTCCAATCGATATTTACAACGAGCCTCAAAATGCATTTGTGGCTGACTTCATAG
Organism: Sedimentibacter sp.; assembly: GCF_029265225.1. Taxonomy (GTDB): domain Bacteria; phylum Bacillota; class Clostridia; order Tissierellales; family Sedimentibacteraceae; genus Sedimentibacter. Next base: position 7,415 of record NZ_JAJUJR010000027.1, on the reverse strand, counting down.
GAGAAAGCAACATTCTAGACGGCATAATGCACGATGATTATCTTGTGGAGTTTCTGGGCGTAAAATTCGAGTGTCTGGACAAAGGATTTGGAAAAGGAGAAGAAGTTGATGTTGTAATAAGACCGGAAGACCTTGATATCACTCCTCCAGGCCAAGGAAAACTCGAAGGAATTGTAAAATCAGTCACATTCAAGGGAGTACACTATGAAATGAGGATTGTTGTCCGTGGTTATGAATTTCTGGTTCACTCAACTGACAAAGCAGCTATCGGCTCTGAAGTAGGACTCACTCTTACTCCTGATGACATTCACATAATGGAAAAGGGGGAATAGTCTTGAAGGACAGAACAAAGTATTTTGCCTATCCATACGCTGTGTGGATTGTTATATTCATTGTCTTTCCATCCTTTCTTGTTCTTTTGTACAGCCTTACAACAGATTCGGAAGGGCTTACTACAATCAATTTTACAATAGACAATTTCGTAAGGTTTTTCGACCCCATGTACCTTAACATATTGTGGGATTCCATATTTCTGGCAGCCATTTGCACAGTCATCTGTCTTTTGCTTGGGTATCCTGCAGCATACATAATTTCAAAGTCAAGTTTATCAAGACGAAACACGCTGTTGTTCCTGTGCATACTTCCAATGTGGATGAACATGCTCCTCAGAACATACGCATGGATGACCATTCTCGGAAACAATGGAATACTGAACAATTTGTTTGAATTTTTGGGTTTTCCTAAAATAAACATGCTTTACACCAGGGGCGCAACCGTAATGGGAATGGTATACAACTTTCTTCCATTCATGATACTGCCCATTTTCACGGCACTGAGCAAGATGGATACGGGGCTCCTTGAAGCAGCCGATGATCTGGGAGCAACAAAGTACATTGTGTTCAGAAAAATTATTCTTCCCCTGAGCATGCCCGGAGTAATATCAGGAATAATAATGGTCTTCATGCCTGCAGTAAGCACATTCATCATACCGCAGCTCCTGGGCGGCAACAAAAGCATGATGATTGGAAACCTTGTTGAAAAAATGTTCATATTAAACGGCGACTGGAACTTTGGTTCGGCAATTTCAATAATAATGATGATAATTATTTTGATTTCGATGTCCATCATGAACAAATTTGACGTAGACAAGGAAGGAGGGGCAAGGCTGTGGTAAAAAAACATTTATCAAGGATTTACATGGGGATGATTTTCATATTCCTTTATGCCCCAATTGCAGTCCTGGCTGTTTTTTCCTTCAATGAATCAAAATCCAGAGGAAACTGGACAGGTTTTTCCCTCAAGTGGTATGTGGAACTTTTTCAGGACGGGGACATTCGCTCGGCATTCTACTACACCATATCAATTGCATTGATATCCGCCATAGTATCCACAATACTTGGAACAATTGCAGCCATAGGAATCAACAGCATGAAGGGAAAAATGAAATCAATCATGCTCAATGTTAACTACCTGCCGGTTGTAAATCCTGACATAGTTACAGGTATATCCCTGATGATACTTTACATTTCATTTAACATTGATTTCGGATTCAAGACAATGCTCATATCACACATAGTGTTCAACACTCCATACGTGATATTGTCCATCCTTCCCAAGCTGAAGCAGATGGATGTGAACATGACCGAGGCAGCCATGGACCTGGGTGCCACCCCCATGTATGCACTTAGAAAAGTAATAATACCTGAAATAAAACCTGGAATAATAACAGGATTTTTGATGGCATTCACTCTTTCCATAGATGATTTCATCATCAGCTACTTTACAAAAGGCGAAGGCGTGACAAATCTTTCAATAGTCATTTACTCCATGGCAAGAAGAGGAGTTCGTCCTACAATCAACGCGTTATCAACAATAATGCTCACTGTAGTGTTATTGTTAATGATACTTATTAATAAAAGATCAAGCGGAGCTGAAAAAGCTACTAATAAAAGAAAAGAGGCATAATATGAAAAAAAAGTTAATACCTATTGTATGTATTTTTGCATTGATACTGGCTGCAGGCTGCAGCAGCAAGACAGAAGAAAAAGAAGTGCTCAATGTGCTTAACTACGACATATATATGGACAAAACCCTGATTTCGGAATTTGAAAAAGAAAATAATGTTACAATCAAATACGACACTTATTCAACACCGGAAGAAATGTACATCAAGGCAAAAGCCGGTGCTTCCGATTACGACCTTATAATCTCCAGCGAATACATGATAGAGCGCATGATCAGCGAAGGAATGGTAAACAAACTGAACTTTGACAACATTCCAAACTACCAGTACATTGATGAAGAATTCAGAAATCAGCCCTACGACCCCAACAACGAATATGCTGTTCCGTATTTCTGGGGAACTCTTGGAATTCTTTACAACAAGACTACAGTTGATGCGTCCTCAGACAGCTGGTCAATGCTTTGGGATGAGAAATATGCACAAAGAATCATAATGATGGATTCCCAGAGAGATGCCTTTGCTGCAGCTCTTAAGCTTCTTGGATATTCCTTAAACACGGTTGATGAAAAAGAACTAGATGAAGCAAAAGAGCTTCTCATCAAGCAAAGACCTCTTGTTATGGCATACATTACAGATGGTGCTCCTGACATAATGATAAACGAAGAAGCAGACATGGCTCTTGTTTGGTCTGGTGAAGCAGTATCTGCAATGTCAGAAAATGAAAATCTGGACTTTGTAATTCCTAAGGAAGGAAGCAACATCTGGATTGATGCCATGTTTATTCCTTCAACAACAAAAAACCAGTCCCTTGCTGAAGAGTTCATAAACTTCCTCTGCTCCAAGGAGGCAACATTAAGAAACATTGACGAAGTTTGGTATTCAACTGTGCATACTGAAGCAATAAAGGAAGTTGATGAAGAACTTTTAAACAATTCAGCCTTCAACATACCAGCAGAAGACATTGCCAAAATGGAAATGTTCCGCGACCCTAAGGAATTCATTGACCTTTACACATCAAGATGGACTGAAATAATGGCAGATTAATCAAAAAAACAAATGAGCGCTTTACGCGCTCATTTTTCTATTTAATTTACATTTGTTCGTTGTCAGAATGTGCTTCTTTTAAATTCACCAAATGAACCGCACTTGATACTGTTACAATAATCAAAGCTGCTAATACTAAGAATGACATATGTATCCTCCTTTATCCCCTTTATATTCCCTGATACCATAATATTACATAAACCTTGAACTTTTCTTAAATCATTTTAATTTTTAAGGGTGCCTGTGGCACCCATCATAATCTGATGCACAAGTTGAACAACGTTACAGCAACTCGCAATACTTGCAGCCTTTGCATATTTCAACCTTGTTTTCAAATATTTTTTTGATCACATCAATGGTGTTGGTTGCTTCCTTGTTTTTCTTATCTATTTTTGCTTCATGAACAATTATTTTCCTGGGTGATACGCTTAAAAGTATGTTGATTATGACTTCATCATATAAAGCAGTCTTTTCACCAAGTTCTGCAGAAAATTCTGCATTTGTTATGAAAGTTAGCTTCTGCATGTTCTTGTCATAAACCTGAAGCTTGTTGTTGTTATACATGATGTTTACAAGTTCATTTTCCTTTTCATCCTTGTCGGATATGAGTTTAATGATGCTTATAAAGTCAAGATATTCCTTCTTCATGAGGTAGGAGTCGATGCATCTTTCCACCACCTGGACTGCGTAAAGCTTTATGAATTTGAGCCTGAAGTTTATGAATCCGTTTAAATTTATTGAACTGGACCTTTCAAGTACTTCTCTGAACTTATTTTTGATTATAAGCTTGATTTTAACGTCATTGTCAATTTCATCTTCTATATCTTCTATGATGGCGCCCATTTCATCTTCATCAAAATAAAAGTAGTTTTCCTTAAGGCAGTTAATGCTTTCCAGTTTTGTGTACTCGACCAGAAGCTTTGTCACCCTTGCAATTATTTTTTCAATGAGCTCTCTTTTGTTTAATTTTTCATTTGTAAAATATCTTACTCGTATATTTCCTTCATCTGTGGAGGATAATTCTATATTAATATCACTTTCATCTAAGTTGGTGATTATTTTGATATTATTAAACACTTCATGATTTTCGTTTTCATTTAACTCTAATGATAAAAGCTCCACTTAGTCACTCCTCTCTGCCAGGGAGGTCATATTATTGGTATCAGCGATCCCAAATCTATTATTTGCCTTTTTGAAGCTTCTTCATATATATATCCTGCAGTATGGATAAATTGCTTTAATGAATATAAAATATTTTCATCAAAGATTTTGCCTGTTGACAAAAATATTTTTTCATTAATTTTCCCTGCACAGCCACCGATAAATCCGTGATCATATCCCTTCAGATACACCACCTTGGGATCTATATACATACAGTCTATATTATATGATTTGAGTTTTTCATGTATCAGTACATCTGATGTCAAAGCTTGTGTTTCACTGATTGGGGCTGTGGAACATTTAGAGTAGCCTTGATTGACATGAATGAATTCAACGCCTGCTTCTTCCAAATAATACTTTAAAACCTGGTCTGTATGCTTTGTATTGTGCACAGCATATCTCCCTATTCTTGCTACATTATATGCTATATCCTCAGGATAGTTTCTACACAGAGTTTTTCCACCTTTAATAACTTTTATTCCTTTGTCTTCTAAAACATTTTTATAATAATCGTACACATTTGGAGCAACTATAAATGTTTCAAAGTCAACAGGAAAAATGACCATATCCGGATGTCCGTCAACAGGTTCCTGCAAATCCGGGCACTTTATGGTTTTAATGGGTTCAATGTTTATGTTTTTTAAATAATTTAAAATTTCATAGTCAGCCTTGTAGTCGATTATTACAAATCGCGGCTTTTTATGCGGTAAATACGGATTCATAATTCCTCCTGTCAGCATATGGGTTCTACAAATAATTCAACTGTTCCGCCGCAAACCATACCTTCATCTTCGGCGTTTCTTCCTGTCATATCAATAGGAAACAATTTATGTTTTTTATTGTCGATGCACATTAATGCGCTTTCCCTTATGCCGGCTTCAACACATCCTCCTCCAATGGTTCCAATAATGGTTCCATCCTTGAACACCAGCATCTTTGTTCCCACATCTCTTGGAGCTGAACCTTTTCTTGAAACAATTGTAACCATTGCTTTAGGTATTTCTTCCTTTTCTTCTAAAACCGCATTCAACAATTCATCGCTGTAGACACTTGAACCTGTTTCTTTGTTCTTGACTTCAATAATTTGAGCCATAATTGCCACTGCAATTTCTTCAGGTGTCTCTGCTCCGATTTTAAGCCCGATAGGTGTGTAAACTTTTTTTAGCTTTTCCCGGGAAATTCCTTCACTTTCTAAATAATCAAGCACCTTAGCCACTCGAACCTTGCTGCCAATCATGCCTATATAAGCATTTCTCTTATGGATAATATTTTCCAAACAAGTCTGGTCATAACGGTGTCCTCTTGTCACTATAACAAAAAACGTGCCGCTGTCTCCTTCTATATTGCTTAATGCTTCTTCAAATGGCTTGCAAATAACCTTATCTGCTCCTGCTTCCACTGCATTGTTGGCAAATGTGATTCTGTCATCTATTACCGTCACCGGCAAGTCAAGAAGCCTGCATATTTTTATAATAGGAATAGAAATATGACCTGCCCCGCAGACAACAACATTGTATCTATGACGCATGAATTCCACATATATTCTTTTTTCATCCACCGTTATTACCCGGCTTTTTTTATCTGAAGGAATGGCAGAAATTATTTTTTCCCAGTTAATGTCATCATTGTCCTTGTATACTATTTCTCCGTCTGATAAAACAATTTTTTGTCCGATTTTATCGCCGGATATAATAGTAATTACTATATTTTCATTGTTTTTGTCAATTTGCTTAAGAAATTTATAAAAATCCATGTTATTCTCCTATTTTTTAAATGCAATGCAACTTATAATTTTAGACTAGTATTTTCCGAAAGAGCAATTTGGGAAGGTGCAGACTTTACATGAAAGACATTGTCCTCCATATCCCATTCTGGTAATGTCTCTCTTTACAATGACCTCTCCTGCCATTACTCGGGGCAGCAAAATATCAAAAGCCGTTGCTGCAGAAAACATCACACATCCTGGAAGACCGAAAACAGGAATACCGTCCAGGTAAGCAAACATAAGCATTGCTCCGGGAAGCACAGGTGATCCGTATGAAACTATGTCTGCACCGGTTTCTTTTATTGCGCCGGGAGTTTTGTCATCAGGGTCCACGGACATTCCTCCGGTTACAACAATGAGTTCTGCACCCATTTCTTTACACTTCAATATAGCTTCCTTGATTGTATCAGAATCATCCGGTACAATAGTCTTATAAAAAACTTCCGTTCCAAATTCCAGCAATTTTCTTTCCACAACAGGTCCAAATTTATCTGTTATTCTTCCCTTGGACACTTCGCTTCCAGTCACTATTATTGCAGCTTTATAATGTTTAAACCTTTTGACTTCAAAAATTTTTCCCTTTTCACGGATAATTTTTTCAACGTCTTCGATTTTTGCTTTATTTATTTTCAGTGGTATGACTCTGCATCCGCCTATGAGTTCCCCTTCATTTATGGTTTTGTCTCCATGGACTGTAGCCAGGCATATATCCCCAAGTTCATTGACATCATCAAGTATATCGCGATTTATCTTAAGAAGCCCTTTATAATCTGGATGAATGTTGATTTTCCCTTCTCTGGGAGGATTTGAATAATGCACTCCATTGCCGCAGATCAGATTTCCTAAGGCCAATGCAGCTTCATCTTCATGAAGTTCATTTTCGTTAAGTTCAAATATATATATATGCTCTTTTCCAATCCTGAGCAACCTTTCAATGTCTTCTTCCTGTATAACATGTCCTTTTTTAAAGGCAGCACCTTTAAATTCTCCTGGCACAATTTCTGTAATATCATGTCCAAGAACCATTCCTACCGAATCTTCAGTCTTTACTACTTTCATATTTCATTCCTTTCGCACGCTATGCATATGAAATCTTTAACTATTTATCTGCAATTTTCTTAATTTCATTATTGTAATATTCTTTCCGATTAACTTAATATTTTAATTATTATAACAAAATAATCTTGTAAAATATATAATTAACTCGACTTTCATACATTATTTTCAAATAAAAATCGCACTTACTTAAAGTGCGATAATCATATTTCAAAATTTCTCAACAAATTAATATTATTTCAATAGCATCTTTCAACAGAAATTATCCTCCGGCCAAAAGATGAAGCATCTGGACGTCATCACCGTCATTTACAATTGTTGTCTTATAATCTTCTTCTTCCACATGCTGTCCATTAATTTTTACTATTATTTTGGGCCATGAAAATTTCTTGATCTTCATTATATCATCAACAGTCATTCCCGGTT
>NZ_JAJUJR010000332.1 GCF_029265225.1 Sedimentibacter sp. | reverse complement strand
ATGTATGTCAATATATTTAACATTTGCTCATGATAGCAGTTCATATACTGCTTTCATTTTTTTCCGTCATCATTTTTATAAACTTTTCTGCTATTTCAGGATCGAAGTTTATGCCGGAGAATTTTTTTATTTCAGCAAGTGCTGCTTCTTTTGTCATTGAGCCGTCGAACATTGGGTTTGTTAGAACATCGTAAGTTTCTGCTATGGCAATTATTCTTGCCATGACTGGGATTTCTTCACCCTTCAGACCGCTTGGATATCCTGTGCCGTTCCACTTTTCGTGATGGCTGATTACGCCTTCAGCCAAATCCATTGTTTCCTCAAACAAGTTCAATATTCTGTATCCTGCAAGTGAATGCTGCTGCAATACTTCTTTTCCTTCAGCGTTTAATACATCTTTTTTGTTTATTATTTCATCCTTAAAAGCAATTTTTCCGATGTCGTGAAGGAATGCTGCTTCTCTAACTTTGAGCACATCTTTTTCATTTAATCCCATTGCTTGTGCCAAATCGGAACTCAGCTTGCTCACATTGAAAGAATGTACTCTTTCTCTGGGATAATTGCTGTGCAGTGTTTCGATTATTGTTTTTATAAGCTCTGAATTCACATGGTCACGATTTATGGTCTTGTCCTTGTACATTATTTCTTCGGCACATTCCATTGTTCTTACAATGTCCTGTTCATCAGAGGATTTTGTACAGCTGCCTAAGGACATGCTGCATTTTATGGCAGATATATGTTCATTTGAAAGTTCGTTTTTTACCCTGTCGATTATATTCTTAGCAGCAAGTTCATCTGTTTTTGGAAGAATTACTGCAAACTCATCTCCTCCCATGCGGGCGACCACATCATTTGTCCTGCACACTCTTTTGAGTACCTCAGCCGATTTTTTAAGCAGTTCGTCCCCTGCTGCGTGGCTGAAAATATCGTTAGTAAGTTTAAGTCCGTTTACATCTCCGAATATTATCGATATTGGCAGATTTTCCTTCTTATCTGCTTTTTTCAGGAATTCTTCAAAATACAATCTGTTGTAAAGACCGGTCAGAAAATCGTGATAGCTTAAGTATTTAATTTGTTCCACATTGTCTCTCAGCTCGTTGTTGGTCTTATCCAGCTCCAATGTTCTTTCCTGTACCTTTTCCTCCAGGTTGTTTACCAGAAGATGCATGGTGTCTGCCATTCTGTTGAATGATTTTGTTATAGTCCCAAGCTCGTCATTTCTGAACACAGTGGCTCTTTTGAGGAAATCACCTTTTGCGAACTTATCTGTTGTTTCTACCAAATCATTTATTGGCTTAAAAAACTTATTGGTGAATTTCATATATATTACAAATGAAAGCATCAGAGCACATAGAATTAAGATTACAGCCATTTTGGTACTTGCATAAATTCCATGGGTAAAAGCTTCATCAGACATTGCAGTAATGAAAACCCAGTCAAGTCCTTCAGTCTGGTATTCTTCAATGTTAATGTAGTAATTTTCATTCTCGCCCTTGATTTTTATGCTCTTGCTGCCTGAACTTTTATAATTCTCATATGCTTCTATCAAAGCCTTGTTTTTTGTGTCGTCGATATGGAACCTTTTAACTGCATCATTTCCGTTAAAGCTGTAATTTTTAATGCCCATGGAGTTTGATATCAAATCACCCGTGCTATTTTCAACTATTACGGCAATTGTATTGTTATTCTTTACTATATTTTTGAGATAATCATCTATTATTGACAAGGTTACATGTGTAGCCATAACCCCATAAAATTTTCCGTTGTTGTCGTAAACTGGACTCACAGCTGACACATTGATGTCTTCAATGGACATATGCCTGTATGCTTCAGAATAAGTGTTCTTGCCGCTTTCTTTAGCCGTCTGGTACCATTCTCTGGTTCTGGGATCATATTTAGTGCCTTTATAGAACACGTCACCTGCCGTCATATCGTCTTTAACTTCAAAATACCAGTAGTTACCACCAGTTTCAGGTCCGCTTCTCACAAAGTAAATTTCCCCATCTTCATTTTTGCGTACACCGTAATATTCACCTGTCTCAGTGGCAAAGCTTAAGCCATGCAGCCTGTCACCGGCGTGGGATTTCAAAATATTTGAAAAAAATACATTGCGTTCTCTTTCATCTGTCATGTCAATAATGCCTTTTTTTATGAGTTCAGAATTTGCTTCATTGACATGCTGCGGATTATGGATAAAGTCAATTACCTGATTATAAATTTCATTGTTGATGTTTGCAGCAATGATTTTTATATTTTCATCCGTGGAAGACAACCAGTTCTCAAAAAGCATGAAGCTGATTAAAGTCACAGTTGTAAGCATCAATACTATGAACAGGATTATTATGCTGAGCCTTATGGAAATAGCTTTTTGGTCCGACTGGGTGTTTTTCATATTACCTTCCTGATTTTTGTCGTATAATACATTCCCCCCAAAATGTTACAGACATTATATTACATATTTCGACAAAATAAAACAATTATTTACACACTGATACAAATCATATCTGTTGATAATCTGCTCCTTTATATGATAAAACCTCAGCAGTTTAATGCTGAGGTCAGGCTATTGACAAACATTGATTGTAATCTTACGGATGTAAAAGGTACTAACCATTTAAAACATGATAATTCGCTGATGCTCAGTATGACAGCGTCGGGGGTTATCAATAGTCCGACTTTACCGAATTATTGAGTTTTTTACCTGAAATCCAGCAGAAATTTTTCAAGTTCATCTGCAAACAACGGTTTGCAGTAGTAGAATCCCTGTATATAGTCGCAGCCTGCAGATTTTAATGCCTCCACCTGTTCATGAGTTTCTGCGCCTTCTGCCACGACTTTCATGCCAAATATATGAGATGCTCTTATCATGCATTGTATCAAAGCAAAATTGTGTTCATTTGAAATTTTGTCTACGAATATTTTTTCAAGCTTCAGATAATCGAATATTTCCCCGTATTCCATGAGGTATTTTGCTGAATTGAAACCAGAGCCATAATCGTCCAGAGACATCTTTATTCCCATTTCCTTCAGTTTTCTCAATTGCT
>NZ_JAJUJR010000411.1 GCF_029265225.1 Sedimentibacter sp. | reverse complement strand
GCAGGGGTTTCCAACTGGGGTGCTTTTGGAGTCTGTGCAGGCCTATGCATAACAAACAACAGGACAATCATTTATGATGTAGATACATACAAGGATGTGTTGGATACAATTGTAAAAGCAGGTGCCGTAGACGGATGCAGCAAAAAAAACCAAGCAACTGTTGATGGATTGTCCTTTGAGGAAAATTTAAATGTTTTTATGAAATTAAGAAATATTGCAGAAAATGCCGTTACATATAGACTGTCAAACGCATTAAACGGCTAGAAAATAATCATTAATTATAAGGTTGATTTGGAGGGACTAAATGTACAGAGTTGATTTAAACAGCGACATAGGTGAAAGTTTTGGAGACTATAAGTTAGGCATGGATGAAGAAGTGCTAAAACACATTTCTTCTGCAAATATTGCATGCGGATATCATGCGGGGGACCCCTTGACAATGAACAAGACAGTAGAAATGGCTGTACAAGAAAATGTAGCATTGGGAGCTCACCCTGGATTTCCTGACTTGATGGGTTTTGGCAGAAGGGAAATGAATATAACTGCAGAAGAAGCAAAGTGCTATGTCAAGTATCAAATTGGTGCATTGTGGGCATTTGCAAGGAGCAAGGGCGTAAGGCTGCAGCATGTGAAGATTCACGGAGCATTTTACAACATGGCGGCAAAGGATGCACAGCTGTCTGAAGCCATTGCAGAGGCAATTTATGAAACGGATAAGGATTTAATACTTGTAGGCCTTGCAAACAGTGAAATGATAAAGGCCGGCAAAAAAGCAAATCTTAAAGTTGCCAATGAAGTATTTGCAGACAGAGCGTACAATTCTGATGGAACTTTGGTTTCCAGAAAAAAAGAAGGAGCTGTGATTCATGATAAGGATGAAGCCATAGCAAGAGTTTTAAGAATGGTGAAAGAGGGAAAAGTCACTGCAATTACCGGTGAAGACATTGATATTCAGGCTGATACCATTTGTGTACACGGAGATAACCCAAGAGCTGTTGAATTTGTTGAAAAAATCAGAGAAACACTTCAACAAGAGGGTGTTCAGGTTGTTCCCATGGGAAGTTTCATAAAATGAAATAAGGAAGGCGTGGAAATGTACGAAAAAGCAAAATATCTCGTTTCAGGCGACAGTGCTGTAAACATGGAGTTTGGAAACAGCATCTCCGAAGATATTAACAAAAAAATTAGAGCCATGACATCAGCTGTCGAGGTCAATGAAGTATATGGAATTAAGGAATTGGTGCCCACGTACCGTTCCCTGATGATACATTATGATCCATTGAAGGTTGATTTTTATGAGCTTGTAAATACATTGGAAAACATTGAAGAAAATATTGACAACATTGAGCTTTCTGCGCCTGATGTGATTGAAATACCTACATTATATGGTGGTGACTGTGGTCCGGACATCGAAAATGTAGCAAGGCACAACAATATTACGGTTGAAGAAGTTGTTGAAATTCATACATCCAGGGAATATCTGATTTACATGCTCGGTTTTACTCCAGGTTTTCCATATCTAGGGGGAATGGATACGAGAATTGCTGCTCCAAGACTTCAGACGCCAAGAACAAGAATACCTGGCGGATCTGTAGGAATAGCCGGAGAACAGACAGGAATTTATCCTGTACCAAGTCCCGGGGGATGGCAGCTCATAGGCAGGACTCCCATAAAATTATTTGATCATCACAGAGAAAATCCCATATTGCTAAAATCCGGAAACTACATAAAATTTAAAAGCATAAATGAAGAAGAATATGAAAGAATCAAGCAGCAATTGGATAATGGAACTTATGAATACGTGACGTATCCTAAAATGGACGGAGGTAATGGACGTGGGACAATTTAAAGTCGTTGATGCAGGGTTTATGACAACCGTTCAGGATTTGGGAAGATACGGCTATCAGCAATATGGCGTATCAGTTTCGGGAGCCATGGATCACGTTGCAGCCAGATTATCAAATATATTGGTGGTAAATGATGAAAATGAAGGTCTGCTTGAAGCAACAATGATTGGACCTAAAATCGAATTTCTGGACGATGCTGTCATAGCAATAACCGGCGGAAATCTGCAGCCAACTATAAATGGAGTACATACAGATTTAAACAAAAGCATTGCTGTAAACAAAGGCGATATC
>NZ_JAJUJR010000420.1 GCF_029265225.1 Sedimentibacter sp. | reverse complement strand
CTCTTTTATTTCATTGAAAGCCACTATCCTTCAAAAAAACAATTCCAGGAAGGTGTGGACACGGTTACTGTAAAGATGCACAGAAAAAATCCAAATGTAAAGGCCTTTGAAAAAAACTTCAAGGAAGAAGTACAGAAAGTAATTGATGAAACAGGGGCATTTGAAGCAATTCTTGTAAATGATGACAACACTGTCAGTGAAGGAAGCAAATCAAACATATTTTTTGTAAAGGGAAAAAAAATAATTACATCTCCTGATGCAGCTGTTCTCCTTGGTGTGACAAGAAACAAGGTAATTGAAGTGTGCACTAAAAACTTCATGGAAGTGGAAAAAAGAACGGTTTATTTCCAGGAGCTGGATGGTTTTGATGCTGCATTTATTACAGGAACTTCAAACGATGTACTTCCCATAAGAAAAATAGATGAGAAGTTGTACAATTCTGCGGAGAATGATGTTGTAAGAGAAGCATCGAGGTTGTACCTGGAAGAAATGAAGAAATAAGGAAAGATAAGAAAGAAAGTTTACCAGATTTATTTTTACGTAAGCTGCTGCTTCGCAGTTTCGTTCACCGATTTATCAGCTCCCTAACGGTCGCATAAATCGGGAACTCATTGCGTTTGACCTACCATCAATTCTTGCTTCCCTACGGTCGCAACAATTGGGTTAGGGCAAAAACACAAAAATGGCCTCGAGGCCATTGTTGTGAAGCATTAATATGCATAAAAGGGGTATTGGGAATATATTTTGGTTATCGGGGGGGATAACCATAGCTATTATAGCAAACATAGAAATATTATGCAAGCTTTTTTTACAAATTTCTCAACCGTTCAAAAATAAATTATAATTCAGTAAGAGGTTAATATGGAAGTTTATTTGGATAACAGTGCAACAACAAGGGTTAGGCAGGAAGTAATGGATGAAGTGACAGATGTGAGTCTTAACTGCTACGGAAATCCGTCATCAATACACAGAATGGGCTTGAAGACAGAAAAAAGAATCGAAGAAGCAAGAAAACATGCTGCAAAAATAATAAATGCAAAGCCGGATGAAATATTTTTTACAGGCGGAGGCACAGAAAGCAACAATATAGCCCTGCTGGGACATTTATTTGCCTCAGAAGGAAAACATAATGTTGTTACGACAAATATTGAACATCCGTCAGTATACAATGTTTTAAAGCATTTTAAAGACAATGTGGAAATAAGATACCTTGACACAGACAACACAGGAAAGGTGGATCTGGAGCAGCTTGAAAAATTAATCGATGAAAACACATGTCTTGTGTCAATCATGCACGTGAACAATGAGCTGGGAATAGTTCAGAATTTAAGTGAAATATGCAGAATTGCAAAAAATAAGAGCAAAAATATTAAAATACATGTTGATGCAGTGCAATCATATGGTAAAATCAAAATTGACGTGAAGAAAATTCCTGCTGACACAATTTCGTTCAGCAGCCACAAAATACACGGACCGAAAGGAGTAGGAGGACTTTTTATAAGAACCGGAGTAAAAATAAGCCCCATTACTTTCGGAGGAGGTCAGGAAAAAAACATAAGGCCGGGAACTGAAAACACACCTGGAATTGTGGGGTTTGGAAAAGCATGTGAACTTGTTTATGAAAATTTTGATGAAGAAGCATCAAGATTCAGGAACTTGAAAAACTTGTATGCCAAAAGACTAGCTGAAGAAATTGAAGACATGAAAATAAACAGCACGCTTTCTGAAGATGGAGCTCCGCACATTTTAAACGTATCGTTCAAAAATGTGAGAGGAGAGGTTCTGGTTCATTTCCTTGAAATGAAGGGTGTATATGTTTCAACAGGTTCTGCCTGCTCATCAAGAAGCAAGACAAACAGAATACTTGAAGCAATAAAGCTAGAACCGGATTATGTTGACGGAACCATACGAATAAGCCTTGGACATTTTAATAATGCGGACGAAGTTGAATATGTTGTTGAAAGCATCAAACAGTCAGTTGAAGAAATAAGAAAAATCATG
>NZ_JAJUJR010000090.1 GCF_029265225.1 Sedimentibacter sp. | reverse complement strand
TTCTTCCGCAGCAACGTTGTTTTCATTATTTTTGATTTTATTTCTGTCTATTGTGAGACATTACAAAAATAAAACTCTGGTAAGAAATTCCCTTGCCTATATAATAATAACCAGGTCATCAAAGGCAGCTGTGAAAATTGCAGCCGGAGGGCCTCTTATGTTCAAGTCCATTGCAGCACTCGTATCGCTCATGGCAGTTTCTGTATACTTTTCAGACAATCCGGTATTGCTGATTATTATCGGTTTTGCAGCTGTCAGCTATATTTCCAGAAAAGTAAGGACATTTGAAACAATACTTTTAGGATTGAGAACAGCAAAACATGGAGATTATGAATTTAAAATACAGGTTGATGGAAGCGGAGAGTTTAAACAGCTTTCAGAGGACATAAATACAATAACAAGCGGGTTTAACATAGCAGTTCAAAACGAAGTGAAAAGTGAAAGGCTGAAGACAGAGCTCATTACAAATGTATCACATGACATAAAGACACCTCTTACTTCAATAATTTCATATGTGGATTTGTTGAAAAGGGAAGGACTCCAGTCGCCAAATGCTCCTAAGTACCTGGATGTTCTTGACAGAAAGTCAAACAGGCTTAAAACTCTCACAGAAGATTTGTTTGAAGCTGCCAAGGCAACAAGCGGAAGCATCGAAGCTCATTTTGAAAGAGTAAATGTTAATGCCCTTGTATCACAGATATTAGGAGAGCTTGATGAAAAAATAATCGAGTCAAAGTTGACATTCAAGGTAACAGCTTCTCATGAAAGACTGTATGCGAAAGCTGACGGACGATTGCTGAGCAGGGTAATGGAAAACCTGCTGTCAAATATATTCAAGTATGCACTTAAGGAATCCAGGGTATACATTGATTTGAGCCAGACAGAAAAGGAAGTGTTCGTGTGCTTCAAGAATGTTTCGGCATTTGAACTGAACATTCCTGCAGATGAGCTGATGCTAAGATTTAAGAGAGGCGACGAGTCAAGAAGTTCAGAAGGTAGCGGACTAGGCCTTGCAATTGCCAAAAGCCTCATGGAAATACAAAACGGTATTCTTGACATAAGCATCGACGGAGATTTGTTCAAGGCTGAAATAAGATTAGAAAAATTTCATTAAATTATTTTGTATTTCATGAATAAAAAAATCAATAGAGATAATAATAGAATTATAAAAAAGAAAAAGCGTCTTAATTTTAAATATAACGTCCCCCTTTATTTTAATCATACGCCTTTTCTTTTTTATTTTTTTTGCTGGAAATTTTTCAGAAATAATTTACTTTTAGTAAATTTTTTAATTGAAATATTATTTGAAAAGTGTTATTATATTCGAGTCTTTATGTAAGCTTAATAAAATAATCGAAAATAATGATTTTACATTACATATATTTGTTAATGAGGAGAAACATGGAAAAAATCACAGTAAAGAAAAGCCTTGGACTTAAGGGAAACATCAGGGTTGACGGATCGAAAAATTCAATTCTTCCCATATTGGCAGCAACGCTTTTGTCAGAAGAAGAATGTATTATACATGATATACCAAACCTTCAGGATGTGCGCGTAATGTGCAAACTGCTTGAAGCCTTGGGAGTTAAAATTGAAAAATTAGGAAAAGGCTCATTGAAAATAAAAGCCGAAACAATAGTAACATGTGAAGCTCCTTATGAGCTTATAAGCAAAATGAGAGCATCGTTTCTGGTAATGGGACCGCTTCTCACAAGATGCAAAAGCGCAAAGGTTTATATGCCCGGCGGATGTGCAATTGGCTCAAGACCAATAGACTTGCATTTAAAGGGATTTAAATTTCTTGGAGCAGACATAAAATCAGAAAACGGATATGTCAATGCCGCAGCGGAAAAACTGGTCGGAACGGATATTTATCTTGATTTTCCAAGCGTAGGAGCGACCGAAAACATAATTATGGCTGCAGCTCTTGCAGAGGGGGAAACTGTTCTTGAAAATGCTGCAGAAGAGCCTGAAATTGTGGATCTTGCAAATTTCATCAACAGCATGGGCGGCAATATTATCGGTGCCGGAACAAAGACAATAAGAATCAAGGGAGTGAAAAAACTCCATAAAACAGAACATACAGTAATACCTGACAGAATAGAGGCAGGAACATACATGGTTGCTGCAGCTGCAACAGGCGGGGATGTTACAATAGAAAATGTTGTTTCAAGCCACCTGCAGCCGGTCATAGCGAAGCTAAGAGAAGCAGGAGCAAAGGTTGAGGAAATTGACGATAAAATAAGGGTAACTTCTGATGGAATAATAAAGCCTGTTGATATAAAGACTCTTCCTTATCCTGGATTTCCAACAGACATGCAGGCTCAGTTTATGTCCATGCTGTCCATAGCTGAAGGAACAAGCATAATACATGAAACTATATTTGAAAACAGATTCATGCATGCCAATGAATTGTCACGCATGGGAGTAAATGTTAAAATAGAAGGAAGCAGCGCAGTACTGAAGGGAAACAGCAAATTAAGCGGTGCCAAGGTAAAGGCAACTGATTTAAGAGCAGGTGCAGCGCTTATAATAGCAGGGCTAATAGCAGACGGTGAAACTGAAATAACAGAAGTTTTCCACATTAAAAGAGGATACGCCAACATAATAGAAAAGCTCCAGAACATAGGAGCAAACATAACTTACGAAAAATAATCATACCATCTACTAAAAAAATGTAGGGGAGGACCTGGTGTCCTCCCGCAGATAACAAAATTATTTAATAACTCGGGCGGATACAAGATCCGCCCCTACTATTTGTGAAAAATTAGTTTGTCGATAGTCTAAATGGCGGGTATGTACCCGCCATTTAATTTCTATAAAGATTTTTTCAGCTAAATTGTTTCGAAAAACTTTATTCCAAGCTTTAATCCGTAATAAATAATAATTATTCCACAGGCGATGTTTATTATCTTGAGCGCCTTTTCATTGAAAGCTTTCTTGAACACGCTTACAATTGTGCCAAGAGACATAAACCATACGAAGGATGCCAGGGAAGAACCGATTATGAAAAACTTGGACATTTCTGCTGAAAGTGAAGCTCTGAATCCTCCGAACAACAATGTTCCGTCAATGAGAGCCTGAGGGTTTGCCCATGTAACGAGAAAACATGATAGAGCTACCTGAAGAAGAGTTTTCTTTGTATCAACTGAATTGTTTAGCTTCGGCGTCGAACGTATGAGGCCGATTCCAATCCATATGACCGCAAGGGACCCAACGCCGAGGAAAATCAGCTTCACAACAGGTGCTGATTCTATAATGGCTCCCATTCCAAAAAAGCATGCCAGCGCAAGAGATATGTCAAAGAAAATCGTTATTAGCGCTACCATGTAAAGCCGTGTCTTAGTCTGAGTCATGGCTGTGTTGATAACATACATATTTTGCATTCCTATAGGAGCAACATATGCAAATCCAACAGTAAATCCTTTCAAAATTGTTTCAATCATAAATTACCTCTCTTAAATATATTTTGCCCTAATTGAATCATAGCAAGTAAACAAGCCTTTGTCAATGTTTGCCTGTACTCTTGGGAAGTACCTTAAAATTGATTTTTTATAAGCTCAAATGGAATAAAAGTTCTAAGATAGACACACTCTAAAATAAACGGTTCATCCCCGGATTTTACATTGACACGGAAACTTCACATGCTATAATAAATGAAAGAAAATAAAAAGAGGTACCCATGAAACTCCGAATAGACAAGATGCTTTCCAACATTGGTGTTGGATCCAGGAAAGAAATAAAACAATTTGCCAAGAATGGCCTTATTAAAATAAATGACGTTGTGGTCAAGGACAGCTCGAAAATTATTGACACTGATAAAGACACCGTGAAATACAATGGTGAAACAATGAAGTACGTCCAGCACATATATCTTATGATGAACAAGCCCCAGGGAGTTGTTTCTGCAACGGAAGACAATTATGACAAGACGGTAATAGATTTGCTTTATGATGAGGACAGCTTTTATGAGCCGTTTCCCGTAGGCAGGCTTGATAAGGACACGGAAGGTCTTCTTTTGATAACAAACGACGGACAGCTTGCTCATGACCTTTTGTCGCCTAAAAAACACGTGGATAAAACTTATTATGTGGAAGCAGCTGAAGAAGTTACTGAAGAAGATGTGAAGACATTTGAAAAGGGAATTCTTCTGACTGAAGAAAATTATACGACGCTTCCGGCAAAACTTGAAATTGTTGAATCAGGATATCCTTCAAAATGCTATGTTACTATAAGGGAAGGAAAGTTTCATCAGGTGAAGAGAATGTTCATTGCCATCAATAATGAAGTAACATATTTGAAAAGAATATCCATGGGACCAATAAAACTTGATGAAAATTTAAAACTTGGGGATTACCGCCATCTTACGGAAGAAGAAGTGGAAATTCTAAAGAAGCATACAAAGTAAGCATGGATTAGTCTCCATGCATATGGACGTAACTGAAAAAGTCTTTCCTGTCATCCTGAGCGATAGCGAAGGATCTCATCTTTATTGAAAACATGAGATTTTTCAGCTTCGCTTCAGAATGACAGTGAATAAATGTACGGTTTTCAGTGTTCTGTACATAAGGCAATACTATATTTATTTTAGGAGTATATCATGAAACTTGGAATGCCTGCATTGGTGGAATACACATCGTTAAATGAACTTGTTGAGCTGTGCCTTAAGCTTAACCTTGATTTTATTGAGCTCAACATGAATCTGCCGTATAATTTTATTGAAAATATAAACCCTGCAAAATTAAAAAAAATAACCCAGGACAAAGGAATAGAATTCACTATGCACATGCCTGATGATGCTGACATAGGAACATTCTACGAAAGTGTAAGAGAAGGCTACGTCAGACTTTTTTCTGACACAATGGAGTGGGCTGAACGGGCAGGAATCAAACTGTTGAACATGCACATCATAGAAGGAGCAAAAATGACGCTCCCTGACAGAAAAGTATACATATATGACCAATACTCGGAAGAGTTTACAAATAACTTCATTAAATCCATCAAGACGCTTTCAAAGAAGGCTGAAGAAAAAAATGTTGTTCTTGCCATAGAAAACAGCAGCAACTTCGGCAAAACGTTCATACAAAAAACATTGGATAAATCAATCATTTATCCAAACATAAAATTAACCTGGGACACTGGGCACGATGCAGTAAGCTCCTTTACCGACAGGAAGTATTTGCTGGACAATGAAAAAAGCATTGCTCACATGCATATACACGATTACTGCGATAAAAAAGACCATCAGGTTCTCTTTGAAGGGGAACTTGACATTATGGAACTCATTAATTTTGCAGGACATAAAAACATTAGGGCACTTATAGAAGTAAAAACAGCAGAAGCACTTGAAAAATCAATTTGCGCATTGAGAGAAAAAATGAAACAGAGTATTTAAAATTTTTGTTTTAATAATGTAGGGGAGGACCTCGTGTCCTCCCGAAGATAACAAAATTATTGATTTAACAATACGGGCGGATACAAGATCCGCCCCTACAATTTTTAGAAAATTAGGGTTGCCAATAGTCTAAGTCGGGCAGGTTCGTCCGACTTTTTTTACATTGTAATTTTTCTGGATGATTTTTTCTTTTGATACAAGAATGCAGTTCCAAGTATTGCCAATCCGGCTAAGTCCGTTACGGCACCGGGGTCTACTAGACAAAGCCCGCCTATTAAAAATGCAGCTCTTTCAATTTTGCTGGTTGTAGTGTAAAAATAACCTTCCATTGCTGCACTAATTCCTACCATTCCAATTACTGACGTTACAATTATCTGAACAACTTTGAAAGCCGTTGTATCAATCAAAAGCATTGCAGGGTTCAGAACAAATATATACGGAATAATGAATGCGGCTATGGCAAGCTTGCTGGCAGTTATGCCGGTTTTCAATGGATTACTTTTTGCTATTGCACTTCCTGCAAATGCAGCCAATGCAACAGGAGGAGTTATGTCAGCAATGATTCCGAAATAAAATGTGAACATGTGAGCAGCCAAAACCGGAACACCAAGTTTTACAAGTGCCGGAGCAGCAATTGTTGAAGTTATTACATAGTTGGCTGTGGTAGGTGCTCCCATTCCCAAAATCAGTGATGTAATCATTGTAAATATCAAAGTAATCATAAGATTTCCGCCTGAAAGTGAAACCAATCCGTTTCCAAGCTTGAGACCAAGACCCGTCAACGTTATTGTTCCAACTATAATTCCAGCGCAAGCACATGCAACGGAAACTCCCAGGGCATTTTTGGCTCCATGTTCCAAAGCTTCCAATATATTTTTCAAACTGAGCCTTGTGCTTTTTCTAATATAACTTGTTGCAACGGCAAGCCCCAGTCCGTAAAGTGCAGCCTTTACTGGAGTTGCTCCTTCAACAAGAAAATATACTATTCCCACTAAAGGAAGGAAAAGATATCCTCTGTCAAGCATTACCTTTGAAAGTTTCGGAAGTTCATCCTTGCTCATTCCTCTCATTCCAAGTTTTTTTGCTTCAAGATGAACACTTATCCATATTCCCATGAAATATAAAAGGGCAGGTATTACAGCAGCCTTTGCAATTTGAGCGTATGGTATTCCAATGAATTCTGCCATGAGGAATGCTGCGGCTCCCATAATAGGAGGCATTATCTGACCTCCTGTGGATGCAGCTGCTTCAACTGCTGCAGCAAATTCAGGTTTGTACCCAAGACTTTTCATCAATGGAATTGTGAAACTGCCGGAACCCACAGTGTTGGCAACAGAACTTCCTGAAACAGTTCCTTCAAGGGCGCTTGTTAGAACTGCGACCTTTGCAGGGCCGCCTGCAGCAAAACCTGCAACTGAGTTTGCAAGATCGATGAAGAACTGGCCGATGCCTGTTTTTTCCAAAAATGAACCGAGAAGTATAAACAAAAATATGAATGTTGCAGCAACACCAAGAGGAATACCTAAAATTCCTTCGGTTGTATAATACATGTGACTTACAATTCGTGCAATTGAATATCCCCTGTGATTCAAGAACCCCGGAAGGTATGGCCCAAGCACTCCATAAGCTAAAAATACCGTAGCAATTACAGCAATGGGAAGTCCTACAACTCTTCTTGCTCCTTCAAGAACAAGCAAAATTGCAATTCCTCCTATAATAATATCAAAAGTTGTCTGATCACCGGCTCTTAAGAGCAATGATTTAAAATTGAATGTCAGATACAAAGCAACGCATGCTCCGAGAACAGCAAGACATATATCCGGCCAACGGAAATTTTCCTTGTTATGTTTTTTGCTGGCAGGATACATCAAGTAAACAAGTGCAAATACAAATGCAAGGTGAATGGAACGCTGAAGCTGTGCCGGCAGTATTCCTGCAATTGACGTATACAATTGAAAACAGGAAAATAGAACTGCAACAACAGACACAATCTTAAGATGCATTCCGCTGAGCCTTCTGTAGGCGGATTCCTTATCGTACTTGGCCATTATATCATCAATGTTTATTTCTTCCTGAACCTGATTTTTATTTAAATTGTCATCATTCATTATTGCCTCCTTAATATATCATAAATTGATACCCTCTTTATTTTGAAAAGAGCTTGATTTTGGGTCTCAACATATTTATCCAGCTCAAAGCTTATATTTTTCGAGTGAAGTGTGTGGTCGGCCACTGTTCCGACCAGGACGGTGAATTCACTTAAGCTTCTGTTAATATTGTCAATTTCTACTTTTCCATTCACGAATTTTATATTTGCATGGGGATTGTCGCTTCCGTCAGGCATACCGGCGCCATATGAGAAAAATGTTGTTTTGTAAACAACAAATCTTCCGTTTTCGATTTTGTAATATTCATTTACGGGAGTTCTGTTGACAGAATGAATGAAGCTTATGTAAAATTCTTCAAAGTTTTCAATGCTTCCGATGTATACAACCCCTCCGGTTTTTCCGTCTGAAATTGTGAAACGGCTAAACATTGGGATAAAAAAAATAATTATTGCCAAGAAAATTATTA
>NZ_JAJUJR010000026.1 GCF_029265225.1 Sedimentibacter sp. | reverse complement strand
TCTTTTAAAAGATGCACAGGAAGACTTCGGACTGACATATCTGTTCATTTCACATGATTTGTCGGTTGTAAAGTTTATCAGCGATGAAGTGGCGGTTATGTACCTTGGCCAGATAGTAGAAAAGGGAAGCAAAAAAGAAATTTTTACAAATCCTCTTCACCCTTATACAGAAGCATTGTTGTCAGCGGCTCCATCATTCGATCCGTCTGTAAGACAAAATAAGAAACGTATTATATTAGAAGGAGACATTCCTTCGCCGGCTAATCCGCCGTCAGGCTGCCGTTTTCACACCCGTTGTCCTTATGCTCATGACATATGCCGTGAAAAAGCACCTGAATACATGGAAATAGGTGATGGCCATTTTGCTATGTGCCATAAAGTGAATGGAGTGTTTTAAATGTTGTTCTTAAAATCAAAAGTTGAAGAAGATTTGGAAAAAATAAGACTTGCAAACCTGCCCAATAAAAATTTAAATGAGAAACCAAAAGAAATTGAACCGGAGAAAATAAGGCTGGAAAAAAATGATCTTCTCGCAATGATACTGGCTGTGTTTTCTCTCATACTGCCATATTTTGCGGCATTTGTTGCAATAATGGCAGGAGTTGTATTTTTGCTTGGATATTTGTATTAGAAATATTTTGTGAAGTATCGGGTGAGTTAGGGTATGCGGGGAAGAATTGGGTTCGCAGTCTCATTCACCGATTTATTTGCTCCTTACGTCGCATAAATCGGGAATTCGTTGCGGCTGACTTACCGGCAATTTGTTCTTCGCTACCGCTCGTACAAATTGGGTCAAGTCATGCAGGGCATACAAAAAACCGGGAATAACTTCCCGGTTTTATTTGTGCTCGTTATATTCTAGTAACGTTAGCTGCTTGGTCGCCTCTGTTTCCTTGAGTAACGTCAAAGCTTACTTTTTGACCTTCTTCAAGAGTCTTGAATCCATCTCCCTGGATAGCTGAGAAATGTACGAATACGTCATTTCCATCTTCCTTTGTAATAAATCCAAATCCTTTTTCTGAGTTAAACCATTTAACTGTACCCTTAGCCATGAGTACCTCCCTAAATAATATTATTTATATTCCATTGTATAAAAAAATTCACACATTTTTACATATTATATACAGTGACACATATAATATCTAAAAACATGTGAAATCTATAAATACATCTGTAATACTCTTAAAGAATACCATAAAAATTTTGATTTGTCAACATTATTTTAAATACGGGGCGCAAATTTTTCACGTCAGAAAACACTATTTTCCGACATGCAGCTCTTTTCTGCAAACATTTCCACCAACGTCTATAAATTTGCATAATTGAATAATAATAACATAAGTTGACAGGCTGCAAAATATTCACCGGCAAAAGAAATGTTTACAACAGAATTACAGCAAAACAAAATAAAAACAGGCGCATTACAGCGCCTGCAGTTTTAACTTTTGTTAATGTTCTTCCCAGTCCGTTTCATATTTGCAGAATTCATCAGCCAGCATTTCATCAGTATAGTCAAGTATTATATGCTTTACAATGCTGTCCATTGTACCCATCTCATCATCATCATCAAGATGTGATTCCATGAGAATATCTTCAAATATACTGTATGCTCGGTTGTATGATATATTCATTTTTGTCAGCTCGTTTAACATTTCTGGACTTATAGAATTTTTGAAATCTTCAAAACTCATTTCCTGAGCACACTTTTTATTCATTAACTCACCCTCTGTCTGCTTTCTTTTCTTTCCAAATACTCATCGTATGTCATGGCCATATCAACCATACCTTGTTCATTAAGTTCAATTATGCGGTTTGCAACAGTCTGAATAAACTGGTGGTCGTGTGAAGAAAACAACACAATTTCTTTGAAGTCCATCAAACCGTTGTTAAGAGCTGTGATTGATTCAAGATCCAAGTGGTTTGTAGGCTGGTCAAGAACAAGTACGTTTGATCCTGAAAGCATCATTCTTGAAAGCATGCATCTCACTCTTTCTCCTCCTGACAATACATTGGCAGGTTTCAAGGCATCATCTCCCGAAAACAGCATTCTGCCCAGGAAGCCTCTCAGGAAGCTTTCAGACTGATCTTCAGAATATTGTCTCATCCAGTCAACAAGATTCAAGTTAACTCCATCGAAAAATTCAGAGTTGTCCTTAGGGAAGTATGATTTTGTAATTGTCTGTCCCCACTTGATTGTTCCTGTATCCGGCTCCATTTCGCCTACAAGAATTTTAAACAATGTGCTTTGTGCAAGTTCGTTTTCTCCCACAAATGCTATTTTGTCATCTCTGTTCACCCTGAAGGAAATGTTCTTCAGTACATCTATGCCGTCAAATGATTTTGACAGTCCTTCAACTGTAAGTATTTCATTTCCAACTTCTCTGTCAGGAGAAAACTTAACAAAAGGATATCTTCTTGACGAAGATGGCATTTCTTCTATTTCGAGTTTTTCAAGAAGCTTTCTTCTTGATGTTGCTTGTTTTGATTTTGACTTGTTGGCAGAGAATCTTTGGATGAAGTTCTGTAAGTCTTTAATCTTATCTTCTCTTTTTCTGTTCTGGTCTTTCATAAGCTGCTGCATAAGCTGGCTTGATTCATACCAGAAATCGTAGTTTCCAACATACATGCTGATTTTCTTGAAATCAATATCCACAATGTGTGTGCACACTGTGTTTAAAAAGTGTCTGTCGTGGGATACAACTATAACAAGTCCTTCAAAGTCCAGAAGAAAATCTTCCAGCCAGTTGATGGATTCAATGTCAAGGTTGTTTGTAGGTTCGTCCAGCAGTATTATTCCAGGTCTTCCGAACAAAGCCTGCGCAAGCATCACTTTGACCTTGTCACCGCCGTTTAAATCTCTCATGTATGAATAATGAAGTTCTGAACCTACTCCAAGCCCCTGAAGTATCTGAGCTATTTCTGTCTCCGCATCCCAGCCGTTCATTTCGGCAAATTCACCTTCAAGTTCTGAAGCTCTTACTCCATCCTCGTCAGTGAAGTCTTCTTTTGCATAAAGAGCATCTTTTTCTTTCATAACATCATACAGTCTTTTGTTTCCCATCATAACTGTTTCCATTACGGGAAATTCGTCATACATGAAGTGGTCCTGTTTCAGCACGGACATTCTTACGTTGTTTGGAATTGATATTTCTCCTGATGTATAATCAATTTCTCCTGACAAAATTTTCAGGAAAGTTGATTTTCCTGCTCCATTGGCTCCAATTACACCATAGCAGTTTCCCGGCACAAATTTTAAATTTACGTCGTTGAAAAGTTTGCTTCCCCCAAATTGAAGGCTTAAATTTGTTACTGTTATCATTTAATCATCCTTATATATAATATTTTTAATTTTCTTTTTTAACCTAAAAAGAATATCATATTCAATCTAATAATGCAAGATAAAAAGGAGCCTTCTGAATTAATATTCTTCACGGCTCCCATCATTTTAGTTTTTCTTGTTCAGGAAATTTGGAATTGTGAAATCAAATGGATTGCTGTCCCTGCCGGGCTTTTCTTCCTTGCCGGTCTTTACGCCTTCAGTCTTTGCTGTCTTTGTGTCTGCGGCATTGTTTTCTCCGAAGCCTGTGGCAATAACAGTAATTTTGATTGTGTCTCCCACAGCTTCGTCAATATTTGCTCCAAATATGATATTTGCTTCCGGATCGGCTGCTTCTTCTATCAATTTGGCAGCTTCATTGACTTCATGAATTCCCATGCTTGTGCCGCCTGTGATATTTAAGAGAACTCCTCTTGCCCCGTTTATGCTTGTTTCAAGAAGAGGACTTTGAATAGCCTGCTTAACAGCATTAAGTGCTCTGTTTTCTCCGGTTGCCTGGCCAATTCCCATGTGAGCCAAACCCTGTCCTGACATTATTGTTTCAACATCGGCAAAGTCAAGGTTCATGATTGCTGGAATAGCAATAAGATCTGAAATACCCTGTATACCTTGTCTCAACACATCATCTGCCAGTGTGAAGGCCTCAAGCATTGTAGTCTTCTTGTCTGATATTTCAAGAAGTTTATCATTTGGTATCACCACGAGAGTGTCAATATTTTCTTTGAGTTTTTTAAGACCTGCTTCGGCATTTTTCATTCTGTTTTTGCCTTCAAACATGAAAGGCTTTGTAACAACTGCTACAGTAAGTATTCCCTGTTCTTTTGCAATACCTGCAATGTAAGGAGCCGCTCCTGTTCCGGTGCCTCCGCCCATACCTGCAGTAATGAACACCATGTCTGCTCCCTCAACGAGTTCAGCAATGTCTGCTTTGTTTTCTTCTGCAGCTTTTTCGCCTATTTCAGGTTTTGAACCTGCGCCAAGACCGTTTGTTAATTTTTCGCCTATCTGAAATTTGATTTCTGCTTTTGATGAGTATAATGCCTGCTTGTCCGTATTAACACTTATAAATGTAACGCCTCTTACGCCAGCTTCAATCATTCTATTTACTGCATTATTTCCGCCGCCTCCGACGCCGATTACTTTAATATTTGCCAGTCTTTCTGATGGTTCTTCAAATTGAAACATATATTGACCTCCTAAACGAGAGAAAATTTTTCTAATTCATTATAAAAAACATTATATCACATATTTATAAATTTTCATACACATTTTTAATTAGTTTACTTGTTTTTATTATATTTTTCAAGCCAAAAGTCTATCATAATTCTTAACTTTTTATAAATATTATTTCCAAATGCAAATACGGCTGCAAGGTAGACAGGAAGCCCCAGTTGTTCTCCCACATAAGCTAAAAACAAACCGAATACCATGTCGCTTGCTAATAAAATTCCGCTTTTTAAAGGAGTGAGTTCTCCTTTCAAATTTTCTGATAACATATTAAAAATAGTGTTTAATATTGCCAACACTGCAAGAGCTATATATACTGAATATTCCGGATTGTAAACCAAATTTAAGTTCAATCCTGCAACAACTCCAAGCACCAGGCCTGCAACTACATAAATCATTATTTCAACCCCTTATTCTGCGCTCTGCGCAAATTTATTATCCGAATGTATTCCGTAAAACTTTGGTATTACAAGGTTGTAGCTCATTATGGCCGCAACTTCCATCTCATATTTGTTTTTCAGGTCATAGGCATAAGTTCCTTCTTCAGTAACCACATTATACAAAGCTTCCTGGTCCCCCACGGCTCTTATTACAAATGGAGCAGGAACTGCTTCTCCGTTTATTTTAAGTACCGGTCCAGCACATACAACTTCTGATATGTTTACTATTCTTTTGCCGTTAACATCTATTGCTTCAGCCCCAGCACTTTTCAAATCATTGAGAAGCACTGTTATATCAACGTCATGCACTATTTTATCCATAATATCAAGGCTATCGTCTTCACTTGTGCTGTCTGAAACCCTGAGCATTATCCCGGGGCCTCTCACATCTGTAAAGCCGTTATAAAATTTCAATTCTTCAATCTGATGGTTTATTTCTATCATCTGGTCAAGGAAATTGCTGTCATTGTAACCCTTCGCCTGACTTTTCTCATATGCAACTTCATCTTGAAGGTTCTTTACCACGCCACGCATATCTTTTACATTTTCCTCATAATTATTTAAGTTTTTCAGTGCATAGATTGAATTCTCATCAACACCTGCATCTGCTCCGTTTACAATTGCAGCAGACACCATAAAAACCAAAACAAAAATGATTATGTTCATTGTCTTAAGTTTTATGTGAATCTCCCCCGATCTATTCTTCATCTAAGGTAATTGGAACAGCATACTTGAATTCTTTTTCTCCGTCATATTTGTTTATGAATATTTCAGAAGAATTTTCTGTTTCAATTGTATATCCTATCTGGCTCAACTGGGATACTATTCCTCCCACAAAATTAAGCGATGCGTCTATTGTTCTTGAATTTCCTATAGCCTTGATTTCCAGCGGAAGCACCAAAGCTACTCCGTTAACATTTATGTGGTCCAGAACAGGCACTATTTCAGTGTAATTTGTGTATCTTTGCCCGTTGATGGATATTGCCTCAACACCGGCATTATTTAAATAACTGATCAGTGCAAGAATATACTGGTGGCTTGATGCCAGACTCACATATGAATTAGGTTCAGAATCAATGGTAATTATTGTTCCAGGTCCCTTCACATCATAATAACCGGATAAAATCTGCTGATTAGCAAGTTCTTCCTTCAATCTCTCAAGTTCCGCCTCTTTTGCATCATAAATCTCTTCATTTTCCTTTGCTGTTTGTTTCAAGGCATCAAGCTCTTCCTTCAGTTCATTTTTCTGAAGATTCAGCTCGGCCAGCTCATCACTAAGCTGGCTTGCCATGTCCTGAGGGTCTTCATTTCCCAGAACATTGTTAGTTGTTCTTATCTGCGTCATACAAATAACGCCAAGAATCAAACTCACAGCAAACAGTATTACCTTTTGCCACAACTTACTCATTGTAATCCTCCATTTTATAGTCCTCTATGTATACCGGACTGTCCCCCTTGGTAAAATCTATTAATCCTGAAGCAACTGTCATGTTGTTGTTAAGTCTTTCATTTATTATTTTCATGGCAAACACAGATTGATACTTTATGTCCTCACCCAGCTTTATTCTCACTACGGTGCCGTATTCGGTGTTTATGAGAACACTGTTGTCCTTGCAGACTGTCATGCCTTTTATTGTTTCACTGCCGAATTCACCTTTCAGATATTCTATTGTGTCGAATATGTTTTTAATATTGTCAATACCCGTAAATTCCGCGGTGTTTCCTATATTGTATAATACATCAGTCAAACTTTCAATAGTCAAAAGGTCGTTTTTTTCAGCCGATGTACGAAGGGCAATTCCGTCCTTGTCTGTTACAATATACTCATTGTTATAATGAATCTGATATTTTTCTTCTCTTTCTTTTATTTCAATATATATTTTATTGGGCAGCTCGTATACTACACGGGCGTTTTCCACATAAATTTCCTTTTCAAGATTTTCCTTTACCTTTGCCCTGTCAATGGAAAATATTCTTTCTCCCTCATCAATGTGAGACTGTTCTATTATGTAATCTTTCTGGTACAGCAAGTTTCCGGAAACATCAACCTGCACTATTTCAAAATAAGGTGTTTCAAAATAAACATAATAAAGACAAAAAACAACAACTACAGCAGCCGTAATAAAAGCTGCTGTACTCACAAATAGCTTTCTGAATTTTTTCTTCTTTTTCTTTTTCCTTTGTTTTTTGTTTCTTCTTTCAGACATTTTTTTACCTTGTATCTTTAATTTGTATTTTATCAGAATTAGTCAGTCTTAATCTTTTGCTTCCGTTATTAATGCTCCGATATTTTGCAGCTTCTTGACGAATTTTTCATATCCTCTGTTTATGTGGTGAATGTTGTTAACCTTTGTGGTTCCTTCAGCTCCTAAAGCTGCAATTACAAGAGCTGCTCCTCCACGAAGGTCCTTGGCCTCAACTTCAGCGCAGAAGAGTCTGTCGACTCCTTCAACAACTGCCACTCTTCCGATTGTTGTGATGTTTGCTCCCATTTTTTGAAGCTCCGGTACGTGTTTGTAACGTGAATCAAATACTGTTTCTTCTATAATTGAAATGCCGTCGGCTGTTGCCATGCTTGCCATGAACTGCGCCTGCATATCCGTCGGAAATCCCGGATACGGCTGAGTTGTAACTTTTTCTACAGCTTTTATTCTTCCCTGGTTTGAAATTACAATTGTCCCATGCGTTTCTCTTATTTCACATCCGGCATCTTCATATATTGAAGTAATTGACTTGAAATGAGCTTTTTCTATATTTCTTATGTAGATTTTGCTCTTCATCGATGATGCTGCGCTCAAATAAGTTCCTGCCTCAATACGGTCGGAAATTATTTTATATTCTACAGTGTCTGTGCTTTCTGGTTTTTTTCCTTCTATTATTATTGATCCTGTTCCTGCACCGTTCACACTGTAGCCGCATGTGTTCAAAAAGTTCTGCAAGTCAACTATTTCCGGTTCTTTCGCAGGGTTATAAATCACTGTCTTACCTGGTATTCCAACGGCAAACAACATAATATTTTCTGTTGCGCCCACACTTGGGTAGTCAAGCTGAATTTCGCAGCCTGATGGTTCTGTGACCTTGCCGATCAAAAGTCCGCTTTTTTCAACAATCTCAACTCCAAGCTTTCTTAAGCCCTTCAGATGCAAATCTATTGGACGAAGTCCTATTTCGCATCCGCCTGGATATGCAATTTCAACATTTCCTGTCCTTTGAAGAACAGCACCCATCAATATTATTGACGACCTTATTTTTCTCACCAGTTTCTCCGGTACCTGAGAAGTGTTAAGTCCTCTTGTGTCAATGAGAGCAACACCATTGTCGTATTGAACCGTGCACCCCATGTCCTGCAATATTTCCAGCATATCCTTCACATCTTCAATGTCTGGTATATTTTCAAGAAGATATTCTCTTCCACTGATAACCGTACTAGCCAAAATAGGAAGAGCAGCATTTTTTGAACCGCCTATGTCAACTATTCCTTCTAAGCTGTTTCTCCCTTCAATTATAAAGCTTCCCATCTTTATCCCTCCGCAACAAGTAACATAATGGATTAACCGGATATTCCGGAAATCGACATATGATTATCTCATCCTGAGAATGCAATGCAAGTTATATAAATATAACTTGCCTCGTTTGTTCTGACTCTGATAATCATATTATATGTTATGCAATTTCATATTACTTGTTACTTTTGGACTTTAAGTTGATCAGTTTCACCATTGCATCATATATTTTTCCTTCAACGTCAGTGCTTCCCATTCTTTTTGAATTCAAGCTCATTGCCTTAAGAATATTTTTATTGTCTATTATTTCTTCTATTGATTTAATAAGCTCACTTCCGTTTAAGTCCTTTTCAAGAATCACCTTTGCAGCCCCTTCCTTTTCAAGAGCACGAGCATTGTATTCCTGGTGGTTTTCTGCAGTATAAGTCTTTGGTATAAGTATGGAAGGAACTCCTATTGCTGTAATTTCAGCAATGGTAATGGCTCCGGCGCTTCCTATTACAATATCGGAAGCAGAAAGTGCAGTTGCTGCATCATACATGTAATCCCTTATTTCAATGTTGCTTTCAACACTCACATTTTTGTTAAGCTCTTCCATGAACTTTTCATAATGCTTCTTGCCTGTTATATGAAGAATTTTAATACCTTTTTTACCATTGTACTTTTTTATTGTTTCTAATATTGCTTCGTTTAAGCTTATCTGTCCCCCGCTTCCGCCAAAGGAATATATAAATATATCGTCATTATTCAGCTTAAAATTAGCTCTGGATTTTCTCCTGTCTGCTGTAAGTATATCCTTTCTCACAGGATTTCCAACAAGCACAAGCTTATTTGCAGCCTCTTTGGGGAAATATTTTTCTGCTTCCTTGAAACTTATGGCAATAACATCAACAACCTTGGATAAGAGCTTGTTGGTGATTCCCGGAAAAACATTCTGCTCATGTATCATTGTGGGAATCTTTTTAAGGCTTGCTGCAAGAACTACAGGCCCGCACACATACCCTCCGGTTCCAACAACTATGTCAGGTTTAAAATCCTTAATTATT
Organism: Sedimentibacter sp.; assembly: GCF_029265225.1. Lineage (GTDB taxonomy): Bacteria > Bacillota > Clostridia > Tissierellales > Sedimentibacteraceae > Sedimentibacter. Next base: position 3,706 of record NZ_JAJUJR010000026.1, on the reverse strand, counting down.
CTTGAGGCTTCCATAACTCCCTTGATTGAGGCCAGCATTGTCTTTATGTTCTCAATGCTTAAACTTCTCCTGAGATATTTTGCCGTAACAAACTTAAATTCAAAACCTTCTTTTGGAACAAGTTCGCTTTCCATTCCATTTTTTGTTCCTACATATAATATTTCATTGGACGGGTCCGCAAGTCTCACCTTCTGGGCAATGGCCAAAGCAGGATTTATGTGACCTCCTGTCCCGCCGCCGGTTATAAGCACTCTCATTTAATAATCACTTTCCTTTTTTTTAATTCTAGTTCAATTTTGTGTCATTGTATTTCTAAGGCAACATATGCCATGATGATTCATATGAAATTTAACTTCTGTATGTATTTGAATATTTTGAAATATTTAATAAAATTCCCATGGAGCAAAGAAGAAACATCAGAGATGATCCTCCGGCACTTATAAAAGGAAGCGCTCTTCCTGTAGGAGGCATTGATGATGTTGCAACGGCAACATGTATCATGAACTGAACAAGAACAAGTGTTGTAAGTCCAAGAGCTGACTGGCTGCCGAAAAAATCTTCCGTGTTCATGGATATTCTTAAGCCTCTCCAGGCAAAAACAACAAATCCAAGCATTACAAACACGCAGCCTATGAATCCAAGTTCCTCACCTATTATTGAAAATATAAAATCGTTGTATGCTTCAGGGAGATAAAAAAACTTTTGTCTGCTTTTTCCTATTCCCATTCCAAACAATCCACCGGTTCCTAGGGCATATAATGACTGTATTATCTGCCATCCCTGATCCTGCTTGTATTTGAACGGGTCAAAGAACACTATTATTCTTGTTATTCTGTAGGGCTGCATGGCAATCATAACAACAACACCAAGGACAGCTGCTCCAACGAGAAGGAACAAATGGCTCAGTTTCGCTCCTGCGCAGAAAAACATGACCATGAGAGTTCCGCCGAGAATTATGGCAGTGCTCAGGTCGTCCTGCATTGCAATCAGGCCGCAGAATACTCCTATGAAAACCATTGAAGGAATAAATCCCTTCGTAAAGGAACTCATATTTTTGCGGTTGCGGTCAAAGTAGTCAGCCATGTATAATACTCCGCCTATTTTAATTATTTCAGAAGGCTGAAATGTTATACCGCCTATGTTTATCCACCTTTGTGCTCCGTTAGAAGCAATTCCCATAACCACCGTCAAAAGGGCAAATCCTACGCAGGCAACAAGAATTACCTTGTTGAATTTTGCATATATCTTGTAAGGTATGTTGGCGAAAAAAATCATGCCTGCCATGCCTATTACAGCTGCTATTACCTGCTTTTTAAGAAAATAAAACGGATCTCCGTCAAATTTGTAATAGCCGTCAGGATAGCTGGAACTGTAAACCATCAAAAAACCAAAGAGAACCAATACTACAATAATAAAAACCAAAACCCAGTCTACAGTCTTTTTACTGACCTTGTGTACTGCTTCCTCCATAATATTTAACCCTTTCCTTAAAGTCTCTTCCTCTCACCTCATAGTTGGGGTACATTCCCCAGCTTGCACATGCGGGAGAAAGAACAACATTGTCGCCTTCCTTGCTTAATTCGAAGCATTTTTTTACTGCTTCATCCATATTTTGAACCCTGTATATGTTTGTGAATCCGTATTTGCGTGCACATGCTTCTATGTCGTCGGCAGTCTGGCCAAGAAGCACCAATGCCTTTACCTTGTTGTCAAATGATTGTATAAATTCATCATACTGTGATTTTTTGTCGTAGCCTCCTGCAATGAGAACAATGGGTTTTTCTATTCCCTGGACAGCCTTGATTGAGGCATCGGGATTTGTTCCCTTTGAATCATTGTAAAATTTCACTTTGTTGTATTCGCCGCAAAATTCCAGCCTGTGCTCAACGCCTTTGAATTCTTTCAATACTTTGGCTATTGTTTTAACATCAGTTCCAAGCGCTATTGCTGCTCCGGCTGCTGCCATTGCATTTTCCAGGTTGTGTTTGCCCGGAATGAAAATATCCTTTGTATTTATGATAAAAATTGTATCATTCTCGTTTTTATAAACCATATTTCCGTCAAGTACAAAAATACCTTCTTCAAGAATTCTTTCTGAACTGAAAAATATTTTCTTTGCACTTATTCGGCTGGAATAACTTCTTATGATTTCATCTTCATAATTTAATACTGCATAATCATTTTCATCTTGATTTATTACGTTCTTAAATTTAGCTTCAACATAATTTTCCATTGTATGGTGATAATCCATGTGGTCCGGAGTTATGTTTGTCAGCACGCTTATTTGAGGCTTGTAGTCATATGTTCCGGCAAGCTGAAAACTGCTTACCTCTGCAACAAGCACATCACCCTTTTTAGAATTCATGGCGTCGTCAAAAATGCCAAAGCCAATGTTTCCTGTAAGCTTGCAGTTTCTGCCGCTTTCCTTCACAATTTCACCTATGAGAGTTGTTGTGGTTGTCTTGCCGTTTGTTCCGGTAATTGATATGAATGAAGCTTCCGTAACCATGTAGGCAGCTTCAACGTCGCTTATTATCTTAATGTTTTTTTCAATTAATTTTACAACAACAGGCACTTCATACTTTATTCCGGGACTTTTTATTGCAAAATCAAGCTCATCCATAGGAATTTTTTCTATTTCGCTGCTGCCAAAGAAATACTCAGCATGGATTGAACTGAGTTCCTCAAGCTTTTGGGTTAACTTTTCCTTTGGTGACTCGTCATATGCGTATATGACAGCTCCAAGTTTATGAAGGGCTTTAATGCATGCCATTCCTGAAACCCCAAGCCCGATAACAAGTATTTTCTTATTTTTCATTTTAACCTCTCTTTAGTCCACTATTATTTTATGTGACTATATAGAATAAATGCCTATAAATGCCAATATAACAGTTACAATCCAAAATACTCCCACAACTTTTGTTTCCTTCCAGCCGCACATTTCAAAATGGTGGTGCAGGGGAGCCATTTTAAAAATTCTTCTTTTTGTTCTCTTATAATGAAGAACCTGTATGATAACAGAAAGTGCTTCTGCAAAATAGATGCCGCCTATTATTGGTATGAGTAAAACCATGTTTGAAAGAACTGCAACAGCAGAAACTGCTCCACCAAGGGCTAAAGAGCCTGTGTCTCCCATGAACACTTTTGCAGGATTAGCATTGTGCCTTAAAAATCCAAGACAAGCACCTGTGACTGCAGCGCTGACTATGGCAATTCCTCCATATATTGCATTTGTATCTCTCATGCTGTTTGTTATAAGGCTGAATGTTGCCATAACAATCAAAGTTACACCGGTATTGAGTCCGTCAAGACCGTCTGTTAAATTGACTGCATTTACGGTTCCCAAAATTACAAAAACAACAAATGGAACATACAATACACCCAGGTCAATCACTGCATTGGCAAATGGTATTACAAGCTTTGTGCCGTCTACACTGTACTTTGAGCCGTACAGTGCCAGAAGGACAGCAAACACTACCTGCCCTAAAATTTTCTGATATGCCCTGAGTCCCAAATTTCTTTTGAGCACTACCTTTATATAATCGTCTAAGAATCCAATAAATCCAAATCCAAATATGAAAAACATCACAGCCCATATTTCCTGGGTGTAATAGCCGCTGGTAGCTATTGCAATAAGTACTGCCAAAACAATTATTATTCCGCCCATGGTGGGAGTGCCTGATTTACTGTAGTGAGACTTAGGGCC
>NZ_JAJUJR010000271.1 GCF_029265225.1 Sedimentibacter sp. | reverse complement strand
GGCAGTTGTTGTGTACCTGTGTGATATTACTTCAAAGGTAACAGGAAACTTTAACCCATCCGGCAGCCTGCTCCTTAGTTCCACCAACAAATCATGATATTCGTCCTTCCAGCCCTCATATATAAAAACAGGAGCAATAAGAAATCCAACAGGATACCCTGCCATGGAAGCCTTTATGCCTGCTTCTATTCTTTTATCACGTGATGCTGTAAAGTGTTCATATTTGTTAATGACAGAGGATGTGTTTATGCTGAACCTCATTTCAGTATGACCGTTGTGTTCCAGATTAAGCAAAGAATCTATGTCATTGTATTTTGTAACAAACCTGAATCTTGCATTTTCACTTTTTCCGAAAAATATTATTGATTTTTCCAAAGCATGTGTGTAAGGTTCCACAGGCACAGGGTCAGAAGTGGCTGCCCCTTCAAATACAGTTGTTTCCGGCATCCTTTCATCAATATATTTTTGTGCCTGATTTAAAATATCATCAACATTAACATGCACTTTCACATATGGTTTATCCCCGAGCATGGTGTTTAAGTAACAATATTCGCATTGTCCCATGCATCCGGAAACCAACGGAAGCTGGTAGTGTGCTGACGGTTTGCATGTCTGAAACTTCAGACTTTTCTTTGTGCCAACAACAAGGGTTCTCTTACCTTCTCCATACTGTGAAGCAAGGTCAACGCCTGGAATATGCTGCTTGAGCTTATTGGATGTAAGATTTATTATTTCAACATCTCTATCCTTAAACTCCTCATAAATATTTCTTGCAGCTTCATAATCTAAAGAATCTTTCTCAAAAATTATCCTTTTGGGTTTGAACATTTGTCATATAAAACGGTACGTTTTATTTCCTCTTTTCTTCCGATATTTTCTTCCTTTATTTTGCTTCCTGATGGAAACTTTATTCATATGATAGTGTTCCATAAATCTAAAACCAGCTGATGATAATGTTATTTGTAATCTTTAGGAGTTCCCCAGTACTCAAATTTGTCGTATTTTGGACTTGTAGAATCAAAATGCACCCATATAGCAGCATCATCAAGCTCGGGATGTGCTTCAAAAAACTCCCTGTCTCCATACCTTATAGCTTCCAGTGCCAGCGGAAGTTCACGTCTGAAAACCATATTGCGTATTTCTGCAGCAATGGCACCGTACTGACCATTCACATATACATAAATATACAGGTAGAAACTTCCGTTATTATCCCTCCATTCCCCCAGGACTTCATCTCTCATAATCATGTTTATTTTATCATATGCATATTCCAGGCCTATTGTCAGAAACAATTCGGCAGTTATGTCCGAATGTGTTAAAGTATAACGTCTATTTAATACTGGTTCTTCAGTTGTTACTCCTTGTCTGAATTCCACATTGAGATTTTCAGGATTTAATTTTTCCATGATGCCCTCCAGTCCTGCACTTAATTAGTGCGGCAAAATTTATTTCACATTACAATATGAAATTAAAAATAAAAAAACACTTTAAGATACTTCTTAAAATGCTTTTAATAAATTTATTTATTCAGCCATCCGTTTTCATCAAGCCACTGAATGGACTCTCTGCATTCCTGATTTTCCACGGTGAAAGTGATGTTTTCAGGAGAATTTTTTTTAAGTGCTTCCATTATCTTGTTCATGTCCATGCTTCCCTTTCCTAGGGGCCAATGGCAGTCATATGTTTTGTCGTTGTTGTGCAGATGCACATGTCCAAGAAACGGACCCAGAACTTCAATCCATTTTATCAGATCCACATCTGACTTGCAGTATGCATGGCCTATGTCAAGGCATGCAGACACTCTTTTGTCATTGATGTCTTCAATTATTTTAGCCAGAGTATATGGTTCATCCTCCAGCACATTTTCTATCATAATATGAAAATCATCTGTCTTGCTGCTCATGAATTTTTGCCAGAACTCAACCGACTTTTCCTGAAACCAGCTTTTGAAATACAACACAGGAACATACCCTGAATGAACAACCATTCTTTTTATTCCGTAACTGTTTGCAAGACTGTAGGACTGCTCAAACCTTTTGTTGGCAAGTTTAATTGCCAGCGGGTCCACCGCTGCAGGAAAAAGCTCATTGAAAGGAGCATGAAATATATGATTTTGTGACATTTTCATCTTTTCTTTTACATTTAAGTCCAGTGTCTTGAAGTTTTCATCATCCATGTTGGAAGCGGTGCAAAATTCGTCTATTTCTATTCCAATTTTATATTCCTCAGCAACCTGTGCTGCATCTGATGCAACAGTTGCAACATAAAATCTGTCTGATTTCATATGTGCTCCTTTCAGTTCTTATCATTTTGCCAACATAAAAATACAGTTCCTTCAGTCTGCCTTAATGCAACGCGGGAACTGTATTCAATATTACCATAAAAGAAAACTTTACACAAGAATTACTAATCACCCAGATCAAAGCATCCTATTCCTATGAGCCCCGGACCTGTATGAACCCCAAGGGATGCAGAAATCTGTCCTTCCATGAACAAAGCTGCATTATCTATGTACGGCTTCATTTTTTCCTTTACCATTTCAGCTTCTTCCTTTGCATATCCATGGCAGATTGTCAGATAATAATTTTTCTTGTCCTTTATTATGTCCTGCACGATTTCTATAAGCTTGTTGATGCTTTGCTTTCTTCCGCGCACCTTTGCAACCGTGTAATAAATGCCGTCATTGTCACATGCAATAATAGGCTTTATCTGAAGCATGCTTCCAATAATTCCTTCAACCCGTCCCAGTCTTCCTCCCTTTATGAGGTATTGGAGAGTTTGTATGCTGTAATAAATGTGTGAATCCTTGATTTTATTTTCAACCTTAGCGACAATTTCATCAAATGACAGGTTTTTCTCTACCAATTGAGCTGCATAGACAGATAAAAAACCCGAGCCAAGAGCTATGTTTTTAGTGTCAATGACTGCTGTCCTGATACTGTGGAACTCGCTGCAAACTTGTCTGATGGCGTTATAAGTTCCGCTCAGCCCTGAAGATATTACGGGAATTATCACGTGAGTATATCCGTCAGCAGCTATTTTTTCCAGCATTTCATGGATTTCTCCCAATGTGGGGAGGCTTGTGCTGGGTATTTCAATTTGCAGTCTTTCATAAACTTCTTCCGGAGTAATGTCAATTCTGTCCCGATAGGATTTGTCCTTGTAATTGATGCTGAGTGAAAGCTGATAAATGCCGAGTTTATCCAGCAGATTCTGCGGAATATCTGAGCCGGAATCTGTCAGTACTGCTATTTTGTTTTCATTCATATTTTCTCCTCATGGCTTAGCATTATATTTTTTTATTTTTGTTTTAATTATTTTTTCAGTCAGTAATTTGTTTGATAGAGCTGTAGTAATAGAAGATATTGCAAGCCTGTCATATTCGATTTCTCTTTCTTCCTGTACATATGTGCTTTTCTCAGCACTTATGGGCAAGAATACCTTCTTCATGGATTCCTCAAAAGCTTCAACAAAAGCATCATAGGCCCTTTCGTTTCCATGCAGTGCAATCTGCAGCAGTATTCCGTCTTTAATTTCTGATATTGTCAATATTTGCTTAAGAAGGGTTATGACAATAACTTCTGCAATGTGCAGTTTGTCATATTTTTTCTTCACCGGTGTGGGAATCATGCCCCATTTCACATAATTGTTCACCATGCTTTTTGTAAGCAGATTTTCGTCGTCAATCTGCATACTTGACAATTCATCATTCACAATCTGCAGCAGCTGATCACAATAAACCGGAAATTTCGGCAGGTCATTCCATTTGATAAGTTTTATTTCACTCATTTGTTTGCTG
>NZ_JAJUJR010000112.1 GCF_029265225.1 Sedimentibacter sp. | reverse complement strand
TATAGATGATTTTTACAAACAGGCAGAAGACAATGACCTGGAGATACTTGGTTTTCAGGATGACATGATACTTGAAAAGGTAGATGACAATGAAGACCTTGAAATAAAAGATGACCCGGACTTTTTTGTAAGCCAGTCCGACGACGACATTTTGAAAGGTGTAAACATAGACGACCCTGTCAGAATGTACCTGAAGGAAATTGGAAAGGTTCCTCTCTTAAGCGCAACGGAAGAAATTGAACTGGCAAAGCGCATGCAGGACGGAGATGAAGATGCTAAGAAAAGACTGGCAGAAGCAAACTTAAGACTTGTTGTAAGCATTGCCAAGAGATATGTAGGAAGAGGAATGCTGTTTCTTGATTTGATTCAGGAAGGTAACCTTGGACTAATAAAAGCCGTTGAAAAGTTTGATTACACAAAAGGATTTAAATTCAGCACCTATGCAACATGGTGGATACGCCAGGCTATAACTAGAGCAATTGCTGATCAGGCAAGAACCATAAGAATTCCTGTACACATGGTTGAAACCATAAACAAGCTAATAAGAATCAAAAGACAGCTTTTGCAGGAACTTGGACGTGATGCAACTCCTGAAGAGATAGCTCTGGAAATGGAAATGGAACCGGACAAGGTTAGAGAAATCCTTAAAATTGCCCAGGAGCCTGTGTCCTTGGAAACTCCAATAGGAGAAGAGGAAGACAGCCATTTGGGAGACTTCATTCCTGACGACGAAGTTCAGGCACCGTCTGATGTGGCAACATTCACACTTTTAAGGGAACAGCTTTCTGCTGTGTTGTTTACTTTGACAGACAGAGAACAAAAAGTATTGAGGCTGAGATTCGGTCTTGATGACGGAAGAGCAAGAACTCTTGAAGAAGTTGGAAAAGAATTCGATGTAACAAGAGAAAGAATTAGACAAATTGAAGCTAAAGCTCTGAGGAAGTTAAGACATCCAAGCAGAAGCAAGAAACTGAAAGACTATCTGGAATAAAATTGCAGTGCAATTTTATTCAATGAATAATTAAGAATGAAGAATTATAACCACAAATGGAATGGTAACATTCCATTTGTTTTGCATTTATAAAAACTAATTCATTAATTAGTTTAATGACAAGGCTATTTCAATTGTAGGGGAGGACCTCGTGTCCTCCCGAAATTAATAATATGGGCGGATACAAGATCCGCCCCTACAATATGTGGAGATTAAGTTTGTCAATGGCCCGATTTTTTCAGCGAATAAAGTCTTACAAAAATTCTTAATTCTTAACTCTTAATTAACAAAGCGGAGGCGTTATGAACCGATTAGAATGTATTAAATCAATGTGTATGAAGTGCAAGACAGCTGCGGACATCGGAACAGACCACGGATACGTGGCAGAAATGCTGCTCCATGATGACACATGCGAAAAGGTTATTGCAACAGATTTAAACGAGGGGCCGCTAAAAAGGGCTACGGAATATCTCACAGCAAAAGGATTAGCCCACAGGTGTGATTTCAGACTGGGAAGCGGACTGGAAGTTCTTGGGGAAGGCGAAGCAGAATTATTGATAATTGCAGGAATGGGTGGGGATTTGATTTCCGCAATTCTTGAAACTTCAAAAAAAACTGCGCTAAAAGCCGCTGAACTTGTGCTTCAGCCCATGTCAGCAGCAGAAGTTTTAAGAAAATATCTTTATGAAAATGGATTTAAAATTGCAGATGAAAAAATTGTTAAGGAATACCACCACTACTATTTTATCATGAAGGCAATTCCGGGTGAAACTGAAAAACCAGATGAAATATATTATGAATTCAGCAGACATCTTATTGAAAAGAAGGACCCGCTCATGCAGGAATACCTTAAGAAAGTTCTGAAGACCAATGAAAATATCATTGCAAGTATTGAAAAAAACAGCAATGAGGAATATAATGAAAAAATAAACGGATTAAAAGAAAAAAACAATAAAATAAGGGAGCTGATGTCATATTAAATTACATCAAGTTGTTAAATTATTGGAAGATGTCTTAAAGCTGAAGAAACAGGAAGATTGGGACAACAGTGGGCTTCAGATAGGAAATATGGATTGCGACATAAATACAGTTATGTTAACTCTTGACATGGATATGAATGCTGCTAATCATGCAAAAGAAAATAATGTTGATTTAATCATTGCCCATCATCCATTTTTGTTCAGTTCCTTAAAATCAATCGACTTAAGCAGTACTGACGGAAAATTGATTAAAGCTTTGATCCAGAACAACATCAATTTGTACAGCATGCACACGAGCCTTGACATGGCTGATATGGGAGTAAACAATGCCCTTGCTGAAAAATTAAACATTAAAAATTACAATGTTCTTCATGAGGTGAACACAGACGGCAGCGGCTACGGCGGAATTGGAGACGTAGAAGAAACTGAAATTCTCGAGTTTGCCAGGACTGTTAAGGAAGCTCTAAAATGCAGCATGATAAAATTATATACACCGGACAAACACTTAAAAGTACGAAAGGCAGCATTTTGCGGCGGAAGCGGCAGTGATTTTATATATGACGCAGCAAGAAAAAAAGCCAATGTGTATATATCAGGGGATATTAAATACCATCAGGCTCAGGCAGCATTGAAAAGCAATTTAAGCATAATTGATGCAGGGCATTTCAGCACGGAATTTCCTGTGCTTGAATCCATAAAAAATATGATTGAAAAACATTCAGGTCTAGACGTTATAATTTATGAATCAAACACTGTAGAAGAAATAATAATATAGAGGTAATGACATGAAAAGCTTCGAATACATAAGAGTTGCTGCAGCAGTTCCTGTTGTGAAAGTGGCAGACCCTGAACAAAACGCCAAAGAAATTGCTGAAATGGCAAAAAAAGCAGCATTAAATGACAAGGCAAAAGTGATTTTGTTTCCTGAGCTCTCTATTACAGGTTATACCTGTGCAGATTTGTTCAACCAAAAAACACTTATTTCAGGAGCCGAAGATTCACTTGTTTTTTTGCTTGAAGAAACAAAAAACATAAATGCCGTCATAGCAGTGGGAATGCCTGTTAAGGCAGACAACCAGCTTTTTAACTGTGCTGTTGTTTTTAAAAATGGTAAAATTCTTGGAGTAGTTCCCAAGACATACATACCAAACTACAATGAATTTTATGAAAAAAGATGGTTTGCTTCTTCGATTTCAAGAATAAGCAGCCGTATTATGCTCTGCGGACAAATTGTTCCTTTCAGTGAAAACATTCTATTCAAAGACAATTTATCAGCACTGTGCATAGGAATAGATGTGTGCGAGGACTTGTGGGTTAACATTCCGCCAAGCTCATATCACACGCTTTACGGAGCAAATCTCATACTGAACATGTCTGCAAGCAATGAAACAATTGCCAAGAATGATTACAGAAAAGACATTGTGAAGGTTCAGTCTGCTAAATGCATCACAGCCTATGCATATTGTTCCGCTGGACAAAGCGAAAGCACAACTGACGTGGTGTTTTCAGGTCATGCAATAATTGCAGAAAATGGTGCAATAATAAAAGAAGACAGATTCTCTGATGAAGAAAGCATTGTTCTTGGTGATGTAGACCTTGAAAAACTAATGAACGACCGTATCAAATTCAACACATACATGGGTAAGAACAACATGCTTGAATATGAGCATATTTATTTTGATCTTGGATACAGCGACAATGAAGAAATTGAAAGATATGTTGATTCCAGACCATTCGTTCCGTCTAACAGGGAAGAAAGAGACAAACGCTGCAAGGAAATATTAAACATTCAGTCAACAGGGCTATACCAGCGATTGAAAAAAATCGGTTCACAAAAAGCTGTCGTTGGAATATCAGGCGGACTTGACAGTACCCTGGCACTCATTGTCACCGTTGAAGCATTTAAGAAGCTCAGACTGCCTATAAAAAACATTGTTTCCGTAACCATGCCTGGTTTCGGAACAACAAGCAGGACATACAACAATGCCGTAACACTCATGAAGGAGCTTGGTGTCACTTTGAAGGAAATTTCCATAAAAGATGCATGCATTCAGCATTTCAAGGATATAGAACACGACATGGATGTTCATGACGTAACATACGAAAATTCCCAGGCAAGGGAAAGAACTCAGATATTAATGGACATTGCAAACAAGGAAAACGGAATTGTGGTGGGAACCGGAGATTTGTCGGAGCTTGCTCTTGGATGGTGCACATACAACGGAGACCACATGTCCATGTACGGAGTAAATTCAAGCATTCCAAAGACTCTGGTCAGATATCTTGTTAAATGGTATGCGGATGAGGAAACAGAAGGGGACATAAAAATTGCCCTCCTTGACGTGTGTGACACTCCCGTAAGCCCTGAACTTCTTCCTCCGGACAAGGAAGGAAATATTCAACAGTTCACTGAAAAAACTGTTGGTTCATATGACCTTAATGACTTTTTCCTCTACAACATGATGAGAAACGGCTACGAGCCGGAAAAAATATATTTTCTTGCAAAGACAGCATTCAAGGGAGAGTTTTCTGATGAAGTCATTCTTGAAACTCTCAGGAAATTCTATAAAAGATTTTTCACACAGCAGTTTAAGCGTTCATGCATGCCTGACGGAGTTAAAGTCGGTTCAGTTTCTCTTTCACCAAGGGGTGACTGGAGGATGCCGAGCGATGCCTCCTGCCACTTGTGGCTTAAAAAGCTTGAAAATATAAAATAACAAATGCCATTACTGGTTAATAATTCATTTGACAACAAATGAAAAATACTGTATTATAACATAGAGTAAATTATACAGTCGCATGCAGCGATGCATGAGGAAAGTCCGAGCTCCATAGAGCAGGGTGCTGGGTAATACCCAGTGAGGGTGACCTTAAGGATAGTGCAACAGAAAGAGACCGCCGCGCAAGCGGTAAGGATGGAAAGGCGAGGTAAGAGCTCACCAGCAATTAGGCGACTAATTGGCTATGTAAACCCCACCTGGAGCAAGACCAAGAACGGACCGCAGAGTGGCTGCTCGTCACAGTCCAAATGGTAGGTTGCTGGAGGCTGCCGGTAACGGCAGGCGTAGATAGATGACTGTTTAATACAGAACTCGGCTTATGTATTTACTCACCAAAACGAACATAAACACTCGATTTATATCGGGTGTTTTTTTACATATATGAATTAAATTAATTTGAAATGATAGCTATGATTTTATTGTAACAACAAAAACCTCAACTCATATAATATGTTAAAATAGTTATTGAGGAGGTTTAAACATGGGATGTTTTAGAGATAATAACGTAGGCGGAATAGGCGGTATCATGGGCGATGGATCAACTTTGTTATTTTTCTTCCTGCTCTTAGTAGTATTGTTCTGCATGTGCGATAACGGAATTTGTGATTAATTAATTAAAAGTCCGAGAAATCTCGGACTTTTTAATTTATAAGCAATATTTAAATAACCTTTACTACATCATACATTTCATTCAACAATTTATTTGCTGCAGGGAACGGATTCATTACTGTCCAGAAGCTTACGCCTGCCAGACCGTATTCATTTACAAGCTCAAGCTTAGCTCTTAAGCTTCTTTCATCTTCAAACCATACCACATGCTGTCGTCCCTGACTGTCAGTATATTCGTAAAACGGCGTCTGTGCAGTCTCATCAAATTGTATTTGTGCTCCTACACTTGCTGCCCTTGCAACCGCTTCCGTATTTGAAAGGTTTTCAGCCACGGATACGCCTTGAACAAAAGGCAATGTCCAATCATAACCATAGTTTGGAATTCCCATTAAGATTTTATTTGGGGGTATCTGAGTTACGCCGTAATCAAGTACTTGCCGCACGTTGTTTATTGGTGCAACAGCCATAGGGGGACCGTAGGTGTAACCCCATTCATAAGTCATGAGAAGAGATAAATCTGCTGCAGCTCCAAGCCCTCTGTAGTCATGCCCTTCATATAACAGTCCCGGCTGTTCGGTGTAAGTCTTTGGTGCGAGAGCAACCAGTGTAACAGCGCCAATGGGATTAAGCCTTTGCTGCATTTGTGATACTAATTGAACATATTCATCAGCATCATCTGCAAATAAAAATTCAAAATCAAAGTCTACACCATAATAATCCTTTCTTATGACAGTGTTGAAAATATTGTTTACTAGTCTGTTTCTTGAAACTTCATTGTTCAGTACATAGCTGGCAAGTTCATTGCTGAAATTTCCTGCTTCATCCAAAGGCGTCAATGTCATGATTGGTGCTACCCGGTTCCTGTATGCTGTCTGTATCAAGTTCTCGTCAAATAATGGAATCAAATCTCCATTTCTGTTAAATCCATAACTGAATGAAGATATATATGTCATGTTATTTGTCCATTGCTGTAAAACCCATTGATTTATAAACGGATAAGCATAACCGTTCACTATAATTGGTCCGTATTGTGAAGCTCGTATATTATACATTTATTTACTTCACCTCCTGTTATAAGATATGTGGCAGATGATGAAAATGACAATGTTTTTTAATTAATGATTTTCTTCACTCATTGCATCTTCTTTAGTTTTATGAACCGTGCCATGAGGATGCTGAGGCGGTGTGTAAATGGAGTATAACTTAAGCGGTTTTGTGCCTGTATTTACAAGATTGTGCCATTTGCCTGCCGGAATGATGAATGCAAAGTCAGCAAACACATTTTCCTGAAAATCCAAGTTATCCTGGCTGTCTCCCATTTTAACAATTCCCTGACCTTCTTCTATGCGCAGGAAC
>NZ_JAJUJR010000275.1 GCF_029265225.1 Sedimentibacter sp. | reverse complement strand
CTTCGTTTATCAAATGAGATCCTTCGCTATCGCTCAGGATAAGCGACCAACACAAAATCGAAGATTTTGGTTGTCTGCTTACTTTGTGCCGAACAGTCTGTCGCCTGCATCTCCAAGACCAGGAACAATATAGCCTATGTCGTTGAATTTTTCATCAATGCTTGCAGTGTAAATTTCAACATCAGGATGAGCATCTGTAACTTTTTTAAGTCCTTCAGGAGCACATACAAGGTGTATTGATTTAATTTTTTTAGCACCATGCTTCTTTAATAAAGCAATGGCTCCGTTCATTGAGCCTCCTGTTGAAAGCATTGGTTCTGTTATTATTACTATTCTGTTTCCTATGTCATTTGGAAGCTTGCAGTAATATTCAACAGGTTCCAAAGTTTCTTCATTTCTGTACAATCCTATGTGACCTATTTTAGCATTAGGTATCAAATCAAGCATTCCATCCACCATTCCAAGGCCTGCACGAAGAACAGGAACTATGGCAATGTCCTCGCCTGCTAGAACCTTTCCTGTTGTCTTAGTTATGGGTGTTTCAATTTCAATGTCTTTAAGCTGAAGATTTCTTGTTACTTCGTAAGCCATGAGCATTGCTATTTCTCTTACAAGTTCCCTGAAATCCTTTGAAGATGTGTTTTTGTCTCTTAGCATTGTCAGCTTGTGCTGTATCAACGGATGAGACACCACTGTTACATTATTCATATGTTGACTCCTTTATTGAAGAATTGTTAGTATTAGTTGTAATGCGTTTAAACATGTAATATAATTATTATATACATGAAGAACTTTGTCAATTAATTTTTTTCTTAAAAAGGAGCAAGGACAATGATCAAAGGCACGGGAATAGATATGACGGAAGTTGACAGAATTAAAAATAACATTGAAAATGAAAGATTCCTGCATAAAATTTATTCATTGGATGAAATTGAATATTTAAAGTCACGAAAATTCAATCCTCAGACTGCTGCTGGAATGTTTGCTGCAAAAGAAGCTGTATCAAAGTGCCTTGGCACAGGGTTTACAAATTTCGGTCCTTGCGACATTGAAGTTGTGAAGGACGAAATGGGAAAACCGGGAATTGTTTTGAAAAACAACGCACAAAAAAGAGCACAGGAATTAAGTATTGAAACAATTCACCTGTCCATATCCCATACGAGGGAGTATGCAGTTGCTTACTGTGTTGCTGAATAGAATCTCTGTTATATAGGCATATATTTTTAATTTCAATCATATATGTAGTATATAACTATGGAGAGGATATTGGTATGAAGCTTAAAATTTGCTGTCTGATTTTGACTGTTGTTTTGCTTTCAAGCTGCAAGGCAGAAGAAAAAACATTTTCTATACCTGTTAATTACACTGCAGATGCAGTAATGAATGTGTACGAACAAACAAGAGAAAACACTTACAACTTAAGCATTATCTGCAGAGACTCCAATTACAGCATCAAGACGTCTGCAGGAAATCAAACATGGAACACAGCCTATCTCTCAGGGGGCAGGTGCGTTTTAAGCAACGACAAATTTCCGGACAGCAGCGTTACAATAGAAGACTTCAAAACAGAAAAGTATCTGGTACAGGATATTGATCTTTCGAAGTTTCAAAACACAGAAGACGGATTGTCGGAGGAAATAATTTATTGGGACGGAACGTTCAGGCATGTTTTGCGCTTTAGCAGTGAAAACTTGCTTCCAGACACAATTTTTATTTATAAAAATGACGATTTGGTTAAGACTATTGAGTATGAAAACATAAAAATAGAGGAATAATATTTCACATAAATACAAAAAGTTACCATACAACTTTTAGGCTGTATGTGGTAAAATTACTAATAAAACATGAACTGAGATGCAATTGTGAGGTGTGTGATTTGGCTGATAATAAGAAAATATTGATATCCATTCCGGAAAACCTGCTGAAAGAACTGGATAATGCCGTTAAAGAAGAAGGAACAAACAGAAGCGACTTTATTAGAAAATCAATAAGGTTTTATTTAATTGAAAAAAGAAAGCTTGAAATCAGAAACAAGATGAAGGCCGGATATTTGGAAATGAGCAACATTAACAAAAGTATTACAGAAGAATACTCAGAAGGGGACTATGAGGACTTTTTAAGCTATGAAACAAAATTAATAGGAAGTGAATAGTTTGATTGTTAAAAGGGGAGATGTATACTATGCCGACTTAAGCCCTGTCATAGGTTCGGAACAAGGGGGCGTGAGGCCGGTTTTAGTTGTACAAAACGACATAGGGAATAGATATAGTCCAACAGTTATTGTATCTGCAATTACTTCTCAGATTAATAAGGCAAAGCTGCCCACACATATTGAAATAAGTTCTGAAGACTTCAGTCTGCCAAAGGATTCTGTAGTCCTCTTAGAACAGATTCGCACAATCGACAAGAAGCGGTTAAAAGAAAAAATAGGCAGGTTTGATAAAAATCTCATGGGCGAAGTTGACGACTGTTTGAAAATAAGCTTGGGGCTAATTGATTTTTAATTGAATTAAAAATCAATAATTCAATTAATACTTAAGAATTAAGAACGAAGATTAATGAAGGAATTGTGCATGCACAATTCCTTTTGTTTATTATTATCTATAATGGGTTATGGCGGGCACCATTGAAAACATATATTAATAAATATGATTGCACATATAATTTTTTATTAATTCTGCTAAATATTGCACTTTATTCAATTTAATGATACAATTATGTGCATTAAGACTTGCATGCTTACTGTCCCAAGAGTATAGCAGTCTAAGGCTGCATTAATATTTTTGTACTTAGTTTTTAGGAGGTAATAATGTTTTTTAATTTAAATAAATGTGTGGGTCATATTACTGAAAATGCAATAAAGCAAATCTCAGAAGCTTTCGGACGCAGGCTGCAGAATTCAGGTATAACACGTATCCAGTGGATTGCACTGTATTATGTAAAAATCAACAACAGAATTTCTCAAAGAGAGCTTTCTAATCTTATGAATGTACAAGATTCAAGTGCAGGCAGGCTTATTGACCGCTTGGAGAGAGATGGTTTCATTGAAAGAGAACGAAATAAAAATGATAGAAGAGTTGTTTACATAAAACTTTCTGATGCAGGCGACAAGCTTATTTCTGAATTAATGCCCATAGGCATTAAATTCAATGAAGATTTAGTATCAGGAATTGATGAAAAAGATCTTATAATTTATGAAAAAGTTTTGCAAAAAATGATTTTAAATATTTCAAAATAATTATTAAAAACTGCTTACCAGCGCATACTAAATGAGGGTAAGCAGTTTTTTTATAAAATTTTTTAAAAATTGTTTGCAATTTAACGAATTGTTTGCTATACTTAACATTAATAATTGCTATGCTTAACATTGCATAGACAAATAAAATCAAGGAGATAAATTATGGCTTATAATGTTAGAGAATTACTTAATTCATTCGTGGGTGGTCTTGAAAATCTTGCAACAACAAATCCAGAAAATGTAGGTGCTTTTATGGGACTGTTAGGCGCTTCTTATGAACCGAAGGCCCTTGACCTGAAGACAAAAGAACTGATGAGCGTGGCTATAGGCTGCTTCACCAGATGTGAATATTGCATTGTTTACCACTCATACAAAGCATTTGAAGCAGGCGCAACAAAAGAAGAAATATTAGAAGCTGCTATGATTTCAGTAGCTTTTGGGGGCGGACCATCTATGGCATATGCCGTAACAT
>NZ_JAJUJR010000009.1 GCF_029265225.1 Sedimentibacter sp. | reverse complement strand
GCAAAAGATATACTCTTAAAATAATGAATCTCAAACCAAAACAACCACGGGCGGACACAAGATCCGCCCCTACGATTCCGGAGTTAAAATTAATCCCAAGCAAAAGCTTGGGATTTTTTTATTTTAATGTTTATGGTATATGCAGTTTGATTCGTATTTTGGCTCACAAGTTAGGTGAACTCCAAGTTTCTTGAATATCTGCTCGTCAACGGATGAAAGAAGTACTGTTGAATGAACTTCGCAGCCCTTTAACTTCGTAAGCTGTTCAAGTGCCAGTCTTGCTTCCGGATTGTTTGCAGCGCTCACTGACAAGGCAATTAATATTTCATCTGTGTGAAGACGTGGATTGCAGCTTCCCAGGAAAGAAGTCTTCAATGTTTGAATAGGTTCTATTGCTTCAGGCGAAACAAGATGAACTTCATCGTCAATTCCGCAAAGTGCCTTAATGGCATTCAAAAGGGCTCCTGCAGAAGCTCCGAGCAGGTCAGAAGTCTTGCCTGTGACAATCTGTCCGTCATGAAGTTCAATGGAAACTGCCGGATAGCCTGTTTCTTCTTCGCGTTTAAGTGCCGGTTCAACAACCTTTCTGTCATTTTCTGAAACCCCTGCCTGTTTCATGAGAAGTTCCAATTTATAAAGAACATCTCTTGAGCAGCGGCCTCTTTTAATATCGCAAAGGCTCTGGTAGTATCTTCTTATTATTTCCTGCTTTGAAGCATCCTTGCACACCTGATCGTCAGTGATGCAGTTGCCAGCCATGTTCACGCCCATGTCTGTAGGTGACTTATAAGGGCTTTTGTCAAAAATGCTTTCGAATATTGCATTTAAAACAGGGAATATTTCAATGTCTCTGTTGTAGTTTACAGTAGCATTGCCGTATGCTTCCAGATGGAAAGGGTCAATCATGTTTACATCGTTAAGGTCAGCTGTCGCTGCCTCGTATGCAATGTTAACGGGATGGTGAAGAGGAAGATTCCAAATCGGGAAAGTTTCAAATTTGGCATAGCCTGCCTTCACACCGCGTTTGTTTTCATGGTAAAGCTGTGAAAGGCATGTTGCCATTTTTCCGCTTCCAGGTCCAGGTGCTGTTACAACTACCAAAGGCCTTTCAGTTTCAATATAATCATTTTTACCGTAGCCTTCGTCGCTTACAATCAGTTTGATGTTGCTTGGGTATCCTTCTATTTTGTAATGAAGATATGATTTGATGTCTAGTTCATGGAGCTTGCGGCGGAACTGGTTCGTTGCTGCTCCTTCAGTGTATTGTGTAATTACAACACTTCCAACAAAAAATCCCATGCCGCGGAATGCATCTATGAGGCGGAAAACATCATCATCGTACGTAATTCCAAGGTCGCCTCGGATTTTGTTGCTTTCAATTGCATCGGCATTTATGGCAATGATAATTTCTGTCTGGTCCTTGAGCTGAGACAGCATTTTCAGCTTGCTGTCAGGCTGAAAACCCGGAAGCACTCTTGATGCATGGTAATCGTCAAATAATTTGCCGCCGAATTCAAGATAAAGCTTATTGTCAAAATGTGCAATTCTTTCTTTGATGTGTTCAGATTGCATATTTAAGTATTTATTGTTGTCAAATCCAATTTTCATAAATAAGTTCTCCTCGTTTTATACATGAAGAAGAGTATATCATTAACGGTATATATTTTCAACAATTAAAACTAAAATATTCTTTGCAAATATTTAAGAAATTAAGCCTTTTTGTTGACAAGAAAGAAATTAGAGATAATAATAGAATAGGATACAATATTTTACAGCTATTGCAATGCAGAAGGAATGTGGCTTATACAGTCTCAATATGATAAATGGAGGAGAGCAATGAAGAATTTAGTTGTTTATTACACCTTAAGCGGCAATACTGAAGCTGTGGCAAAGGAGATATCAAATTTGACCGGAGGGGATCTTAAAAAAATTGAACTGGTCAAGGAACCGGAAGCAGCTGGTTTTGCATGGGCAGCATTTTCATCAATACTTGGACTTAAAGGCAAAATCAAAAACACGGATTTAAATGATGACGGCTATGACAATATTTTTATTGGAGGTCAGGTGTGGGCAGGTCACAGTTCAACTCCTTTAAATTCCATCATTCACAGCATGAATTTTAAAAATAAGAATGTTTATATATTCCTCACACTGGCAGATGAAAAGGAACCAACAGCAGTTATCAAATCAATGACTGAGCGCATTGAAAGAAAAGGCGGCAATTTTGCTGATGTTTTTTATGTTCAGTCGAAGATGAAGGAAGTGCTCAAACAGGAAGAATTAAATCAACCCTTGCAGGAATGGCTATCAAAGAACCATATCCTTCAGTTAAGTTAAAATACAAGAATTATAATAAAATTACGGAGTGATAAAATGATACATAAAGCTATTGAATTTGCAGCGAAAGCTCATAGAAACCAGGTAAGGAAAGGCTCAGATGCTCCTTACATAGTGCATCCCTTTGAAGTTGCACACATACTCACAGAAAACAAATGCAGCAAAAATCTTATAATTGCAGGACTTCTCCATGACACTGTGGAAGACACCCATGTTGAGATAGACGACATTGAAAGAGAATTCGGAAGCGAAGTTGCAGCCATAGTGGCTGCTTGTTCAGAAGATAAGTCAAAATCATGGGAAGTCAGAAAGCAGCACACAATTGATTACCTTGGCAGGGAAGCCAACATGGATGTTATGCTTCTGGCGCTGGCCGACAAGCTTTCAAATTTAAGAAGCATAAAGGCAGATTATGCAATCATGCAGGAAGAAGTATGGACCCGTTTTAACAGACCAAAGGAAAAACAAAGCTGGTACTACGGAGAGCTTCTTGATGTTTTTGAGCCGTTGTTTGACTATGAAATGTACTGGGAGTACGCAGATATTTATGCAGATTTGTTTGCAACGTACTATATTGACAAAAACAAGGAGCTTATCGTTAAGACAAACGAGCACGACTATTACGGCTACAGCAGGGAAAAGTGCAAATGGATACGTGATGACAAACTGAAAGCACTCATAGACAACAAGGAAGTTTCTAAAATTGAAAAGGATTATGCAGTTGCTCTTGTGAAGCAGTGGAATGAAGAATAATTTGTTTCTGATGCAGATCGTTCCAGATGTTTTGACCGTCCATAAACTATGATGCCGCCACGAAAAATAATTTTATTATGTGAGGGTAATATGGAAATCAATATTGATTTGAAAAACGGATATAAAATAAAAACTATAAATAAAAATGATAACATTAATCAGGTCTATGGACTGTGCAAAAGGTGCTCTGACTATTACCTTCTCCATGACGGAACGTATCCGAATTATGAGGATGCAGAGGAAATTTTCACATCTCTTCCTCCAAATAACACGTATGAGGATAAATTTGTTGCAGGAATTTTCAGTCCTGAAAATGAACTGGCAGGGCTTATGGAAGTTGTGAGAAATTATCCTGAGCCTGACTCATGGATAATCGGACTCATGTTCATAGATCCTGACGAGAGGAAAAATGGTCTGGGGAGGATGTCACATGATGCAGTTAAAAATCTGGCAATAAACTCAGGAGCAAAAATGTTTAGGCTTGGTGCAGTGGAAGAAAACACTAACGGTGTCATGTTTTGGTCATCTCTTGGTTATAAAAAAGTGAAGGAAGCAAAAAGGGATTATAAGAAAAAAACACACAATCTCTACACCATGACAATGGAATTGTAAATCATAATAATCGGCAGGTGATAAATTGAATAATGTAAGCAAAATAATGAAAAAAATGATTGAATATTTCGAAAAAGACGCAGTAAGAATAAACCATGCGCTGAAGGTGTATTCCTATGCCAAAAGCATAGGAGAACTTGAGAAAATTTCAAAAGAAGAACAGGAAGTTCTTGAAATTTCATCAATTTTGCACGACATTGGAATCAAGGAAAGCGAAAGAAAATATTCTTCCTCTGCAGGAATTTATCAGGAAATTGAAGGACCTCCTGCAGCAAGGGAAATCATGGCTAAATTCAATTTAAGTGAAAACATGAAGGAAAGAATTGAGTTTTTAATAGGCAATCACCATACATACAGCAAAATAGACGGAATTGATTTTCAAATACTTGTTGAAGCAGATTTTTTAGTCAACATTTTTGAAGAAAATATACAAATAGAACAGATAGATATAATTGAACAGAAGTATTTCAGGACAAAGACAGGTAAAAGTTTATTAAACAGCATATACCTGTAATGCTATAAGCATAAGGGGGTAACTCATGCCATTTGAAATTATCAGAAATGATATTACAAAGATGAATGTTGATGTTATAGTAAACGCTGCTAACACAAGGCTTAAAATGGGCGGAGGTGTGTGCGGTGCAATTTTTAACGCTGCCGGTATGGAAGACCTTCAAAGAGAATGCGACTCCATAGGCGGCTGTGATGTAGGCGAAGCTGTTATTACAAAGGGATATGCACTTCCTGCAAAATATATTATCCATACAGTGGGACCCATATGGCAAGGCGGAAACTTCAGCGAAGAAAAACATTTAAGAGACTGTTATTTGAATTCTCTAAATCTTGCAAAGGAACACAATCTCGAGTCAATTGCTTTTCCTCTTATTTCATCGGGAATTTACGGTTATCCCAAGGACCAGGCATTAAGGGTTGCCATGGCAGCAATACAGGAATTTCTCCTTGAAAATGACATGACTGTCTACCTTGCAGTCTTTGACAAGAAAGCCCTTGATTTAAGCGAAAAGTTGTACAAGTCAATTGAAGAGTACATAGATGACAAATATGTCCGGGATAAATTTGAAAAGGACCGCTACAGAACAATTCAAAGCTTTGAAGTGCAGGAAGACAGACTGGAAATTCCTAGTCTTAAGGAATATGAAGCAGCTCCGGCTAAAAGCAAGAGAAAACTTGAAGATGTTGTTACGGAACTTGACGAAACTTTTTCTCAGATGCTTCTTCGCATAATTGACGAAAAGGGAAAAACGGATGTCGAAACATACAAAAAAGCCAACATAGACAGAAAGCTTTTTTCAAAAATCAGAACTGATAAGGACTACAGTCCGAGAAAATCAACTGTCTTGGCGCTGGCTGTTTCTTTGGAGCTCAACATAGATGAAACAAAGGATTTGCTCCGACGGGCAGGATTTGCACTTTCCCACAGCAGCAAGTTTGACATAATTGTGGAATATTTTATTGAAGAAGAAATTTACAACATATTTGAAATAAATGAAGCACTGTTTGCATTTGACCAGACTTTGCTTGGAGTTTAATGTCGCTTTTAAGGCGACCTTTTATTTTCATTAAAATGTTATCCTCTTATTAACAAATGAATGGAGGGTAAAAATGAAAAATAATTTAACTGAAATGGTGTTCATACTTGACAAAAGCGGTTCCATGTCCGGACTTGAACAGGACACAATAGGCGGCTTCAATTCAATGCTGGAGAGACAAAAAAAAGAAGAAGGAGAAGCTCTTGTAACAACGGTTTTGTTTGACAACAATTACGATCTGCTCCACGAGAGGATGAACATAAGAAATGTAGACTTCTTAAGCTCCAGGGAATATTTTGTAGGAGGTTCCACGGCTCTTCTTGATGCCATTGGAAGAACAATCAACAGAATTTCAAAGTCAATTTCAGAATCAAGTGAACAGTTCCGCCCGGGCAAAGTGATTTTTGTAATAATCACAGATGGAATGGAAAACTCAAGCAGGGAATTCACGTTCAGGAAAATCAAGGACATGATTGAGCTTAAGAAATCAAAATACGCATGGGATTTCATATTCCTTGGTGCCAACATAGATGCGGCTGAAACCGCATCAAATCTTGGAATAGATGAAGAGCGCGCAGCAAATTTCTGCCCGGATTCGGAAGGAACAATGCTTAATTACAAAGTTGTAAGTGAAGCCGTGAGCAATTTCAGAAAAGGAATAAAAGTTGAGGCAGACTGGAAGAGCGAAATAGAATCGGATTACAACAAAAGGGGAAGGAAATAAGTTGTTGTTAAGTATGGCAGTTTTACGGGTAGGTTTGTTCAATATTAAAATAAAATAGGCTGCTTATGCAGCCTTGTTTTTTGATAAAAAATAAAATGAGGACAGCACAGATCAGTTATAAGGAGACGCGACTTCCTTACAACGGAAATTTAATTATCCGGGGAGGATATCTTTGTCCAAGGCTGCCCTCATTATATAAATATTTTGTTAAAATTAAAAAAACATCTTTCCCGAGAAAGATGCAATTGTAGAAGTAAATAGTACCAAAGTACAAAAATTACGCCTGCAATTAATTCTACTTTCCAACGGGAGGCATAGACGTTTCCAGCTATACCCTAACGAATTGCATCCATGGCCTGCGCTTTAGGAAAATCAATTTCGTAAAATTAATAAAGACAAAATATTTAATTACCAACATAGTAACATTTATTCGTGAAAATGTAAACAATATTTTTTAAAAAAATTTTACGGCTCATAAAAATAATTTCATAAAAGGTTTATTATTTTAAATGCAAGGTATATATATTGTATAGGCATCAAAAGAAGGTGATTTAATGAAAAAGTTTGTACGTGGTGTTGCCGTTCTTATATTTACAATTGCTTTTGCTTTTCTTTTATACTCCATATATGTAATTTACCTGAAAGAACCAGTTGAAGAGCCGGGAGAGGTTACGGAGCCTGATGAACAGGAGCCAGCGCCAGTATTGGGTGTTGTCGCTAATTACTTTCCTGTTTTGAAGGATACAAAATATACATATATTAATGCTGAAAATAATGAAACTTATGAAGTGACTGCAGACTATACAAGTGAAGACAGGATGCAGCTAAGGACAAAGTATGCTGATGAGGTTAACATTTCAGTAATTCTACTTACAGACAATACGGCAGTGCTTACAGTATCCCAGGAAGAAAATTATTTCAGAAAAAATATGATGAACTATGCTGGCAGTGAGGAAGTTCTACTCATGGGTCCCGTTGAAGAAGGCAGAAGTTGGTCTGTAGAAGGCGGAGGAATCAGGACAATTACATCTGTTGCATCTGAAGTATCAACTCCAATCGATATATACCATTCAATAGAGGTTACAACTGTCTGGGAAAATAAAAAAACCATTGATTATTATGCAAAGGGCGTTGGGCTTGTGAAATCAGTGGTCATTACGGAGAGAATTCCTGAGGGTTCAGAAGTGTTGGATGAAAATGCAGAAAAAACGCAGGATACTTATTACTTAAGTGAAATTAAAAAAAATTATAATTTGTCTGAAGAAATATTCTTTTATTTTCCTGACTTCAAAAACAAGAAAATAAGAAATGTTTCAGAAACCATCGAATTCAGGACAAACGATGTAACGGAGGATGTATTTTCTTCGGCCTATCGAGATATTGTTTACGGTGAAGTGAGGGTGCTTCCAAAGAACAGCCGCCTGAACACAATAGACATGGATATGGACTGGACGCTTCACATCGACTTAAGCAAAGAATTCCTTAGCGGAATGAATGAAGAGGCCATGCAGGAAGGAATGATTCTTCAGAGCATAACAAATACTTTTGGGAGATTTTTCGGCACAGACCAGGTAAGGTTCACAGTTGATAACGAGGATTACAAGTCTTCAAACATAAAGCTCAGGCAGCAGCCAATGAAAGTTGACTTTGTAAGGTATCCTCTTTTTTATGATGTAGTTGTTTACGGCGGAACAGCATCAGGGATAATGGCGGCAGTCTCTGCTTCAAGAGAAGGAAAGGATGTTGCTCTCATAGAACAGACATCTCATCTGGGAGGCATGGTTTCCGGAGGCTTAAGTTACACAGACCACGGAAACATAAAAGTAATAGGAGGAATGACAAAAGAATTTTTTGAATTGGCAGGAAGACACTACAGCAAAAAAATAAGCTGGTTTTATGAACCTCATGTTGCAGAACTGATTTTCAAAAATATGCTCCAGGAAGAAAACATCCATGTTTATTTCAACAGCCTTCTAAAGGAAAAAGACGGTGTGAAAAAAGACGGCCCATCCATATTAAGTATAGAAATGCTGGACGGTGCGTTGTTTTATGGTCAGAATTTCATCGACAGCACCTATGAAGGCGATCTCATGGCAAAATCAAATGTATCATACACAGTGGGCAGGGAAAGCAATGATGTTTACCAGGAAAGTTTTGCAGGGGTTCTGCCTCCTCTTGGGAGAAATAACTTTTATTATAACCTAAAGGCTCTTGATAAGAATGGAAATTTATATGAAGAAATTTCCACCAGTCTTCCGGGACCGGCAGGCAGGGGTGATAACCTGGTGCAATCATACAATTACAGATTGTGTCTCACAAACAATGCAGGCAACCAGATACCATTTTCAAAACCTGATAACTACAGAAGAGAAAGATATCTGCTTGTTGCAGCATGGGTTAACTTCTTAAAGGAAAGTGAAGGAAGAAGCATTAAATTTTCAGACATTATATTTTTCGGTCCCCTGCCAAATGACAAGTACGACATAAATAATTCAGGACCATTTTCCACAGACTACATAGGAGGAAGCTACCTGTATCCTGAAGCCGATTACCAGCAAAGAGAAAAAATTAAAAATGAGCACAGGGAGTATATTCAAGGTCTATTATACTTTGTGGCAAATGATGAAGCTGTGCCGGCAGAACTCAGAGTTGATGCGAAGAAATGGGGTTATGCAGGGGATGAATTTGTTGACAATGATTACTGGCCGTACCAGCTTTACATAAGAGAAGCCAGGCGGATGGTGGGTGATTTTGTTATGGCGGAGAAGGATGTTCGTCGTGAAAAGTTAAAGGATGATGCCATTGGTATGGGTTCGTACAACATAGATTCTCACAATGTCCAAAGATATCTCACATTGGATGGCTATGTTCAAAACGAAGGGGAGCTGCAAATTCCTGTTACTCCCTATCAGATTCCATACAGGGTCATGATGCCTAAGATTTCTGAAGCAGATAATCTTATTGTTACTGTTTGCGTGTCTGCAAGCCACATTGCCTATTCATCCCTGAGAATGGAGCCACAGTACATGATAATGGGGGAAGCCGCAGGAATTGCAGCCTCCATGGCAATTGACAAAAACACTGCCGTCCAGCATGTGGACACAGAAATGCTTAAAAAAATTCTTCTTGATAACGGCGCTATTCTTGAAGTGCCGGTTGATTAACGGGGTGGAAAATGAAATTCAGAAATATTGCAACAGCTTTTTTAATGAATAAAGATGATGTCTTGCTGATGGAAAGGTCAGAGACAAACAAGCGTATGCCAGGCTTCTGGTATGGGGTGGGCGGACATATTGAACCGGAAGAAATAAATGATCCGTATTCAGCAGTCATAAGGGAAATTTATGAGGAGACAGGTTTAAAAGATTACAATGTGGAAAATTTAAAACTTAAGTACATGCTTTTAAGAAGAGAAGGAGATGAAACGGTAATAAATTATCTGTATTTTGGAAGAACAAATACAAGGAACGTTTTGCAAAATGACGAAGGAACACTTCACTGGATTCCAAAGGAAGAAGCAATGAACCGCAAGTTTATAGATGTATTGAAGCTTGCACTGGAGCATTACTTTGCGGATGAAAAAAATGATGAGGTGATGGTAGGAGTTATGCAAAAAGAAAAAATAAAGTGGAGCACGCTCATGAATATGGGGCAATAGCTTTGTCAGCCTGGCATTTCTATAAATAAAGAAGTTGTCATAATTCGGAGTATGAAAACGATTGAACACAAAGAATAAATATGTTATCATTATACATCTAATTATAATCATCCAATAAAATAAAGGAGATGATAAATTGTTCAGTGAATTAAGGAAAAAATGGCAGTCATATGTTGAAGAGGGTGTAGTTCTTGAAAATATTAAAACTGATATCCTTGAATCATGGCAAAGGTGCGAAAAGCTAGGCGTTGATTACAAGTCCGGAAAAGGAACAAAGGTTGACGATGGTGTGCTTGAAAAAAGCATGTACAACAAAAGAGAAATGATAAGGCTGACCCGTCCCATCATGGAAAACGTTTATGAAATGGTTAAGGCCACAAGCTACAGCGTAGTGCTTACTGATGAAAAGGGAATAATTATAGATCTGATTATCAACAGCGATATAAAGGACATTCACGACACCATAAATTTTGTTAAGGGTTCACTGTGGGATGAAAAAAGCGTGGGCACAAATGCCATAGGAACATGCCTTGCTGCCGACAAACCCATACAGGTCCTGGGTCCTGAACATTACTGCGAATATCATCACCAGTGGACTTGTTCCGCTGCACCCATTCACAACAGCAAGGGTGAAATAATCGGATGCTTTGACATTTCAGGCCGTGCAAAAGATGTGCAGACACATACATACGGCATTGCGGTTTCAAGCGCAAACTGCATTGAAAAACAGCTTATGATTGCCGAATCATATCATCTTATGGACACAACTTTCGACGCAATACTTGACGGTATAATGGTGGTTGACAGTTCTCTTAATATAATGAGAATAAACAATAAAATCAAGGATCTTTTCCACATGGAAGAAGAAGACATATTTAAGATTGACATAGGAAAAGTATTCAAAGGAATAGACATACAACAAAACATTCTGGAAAACAAAAACAAAATGAGTTTTGCCGATTACACAATTTCAATAGGAGCAAAAAAAATAGAATGTTCATTGAACATTTCTCCCATAACTGTAGGCAATGAAGTTACAGGAGCCGTAATGCTCATGAAGGAAGCTAAGCAGGTGAGGAAGGAAGTAAGCAGACTTGCAGGATTTTATGCAAACTATACTTTTGACAGCATAATTACAACAGATGTGAGAATGAATGAGCTCATCAATACCGCCAAAAAAATTTCCAAGACAAACTGCTCTGTATTGATTGAAGGTGAAAGCGGAACGGGCAAGGAGCTTTATGCCCAGTCAATTCACAACGAAAGCAACAGAAGCAGCGGTCCGTTCATTGCAATAAACTGCTCTGCCATTCCAAAAGAACTTTTTGAAAGCGAGCTGTTCGGATATGAAAGCGGTTCATTCACGGGAGCCGTGAAGGGAGGAAGGCCGGGCAAGTTTGAACTTGCCAACGGCGGAACGATTTTTCTCGATGAAATAGGAGAAGTGCCTCTTGAAGTACAGCCAAAACTTTTGAGGGTACTTGACAACAATAAAATTGTGAGAATTGGAGGTTCATTTGAAAGGGACCTTGATGTAAGGGTTATATCGGCAACAAACCGAAACCTAATAGATGAAGTTTCAAAAGGCTCCTTCAGACAGGACTTGTATTTCAGGCTAAATGTAATCAACTTAAAGATACCTCCATTAAGGCAAAGGAAGGACGACATCATTGAGCTTGCAAGGTATTTTTTAAAGGTACTCAATGAAGAAAATGATGGAATATATAAAAAATTCAGTCCATATTTTGAGGAAATGCTCATGAAGCACCAGTGGACGGGAAATGTAAGAGAACTGAAAAATGTTGTTCAAAGGGCATACTACATGTCGGATAAAGTTCTCATAAGCAGTGTTACATTCCCCAAAAGCACTGAAACATCAAATGACTTCAAGGAACATGAAAAAACAGCCAAGACGTTTAACCTCAAGGACATTGAAAAGGAAAGCATAGTGAAGGCACTTTCTGCAAACAAGGGAAATATAAATATGGCTGCCAGTGATTTGAATATAAGCAGGGCAACCATATACAGAAAAATCAAGATGTATTCCATTGACATGAACAATTATTATAAATATGAAGCAGTCTCAAAATGAGACTGCTTGTTTTTTTGAAAATCAAGCTGTTGAAATTTTTCTATCTCAAGGTGAGATTCATGTCTCAAATTGAGATTTTTTTATGAGACAACAAACATGAAAATTTATAAATAGTCTTGGAATAATGCGTGGAATACCTGAATTTCACAGCAAATAAATTTATTTAATAATTTTTCAATCTTGGCACGGTTTATGCTTTATATATGGCAAATAGAAGAAAGGAGGAACATATATGCCTCTTAAAGGAGCGTTCATATTTATAGCACCACAAGGAGATCCGGAAGTTCATAAATCTGTCATAGATACAGGAGATGTCATATTGACAACAGTGGGCGTAAACTCATATGAAAAAGCAATCCAGACTGCAAAGAAGCTTGCAGATGAAGGAGTTTCAGCAATTGAACTGTGCGGAGGCTTCGGACACAAAGGAACTTTTATGGTAAGCGAAGCAGTAAAAGGAAAGGCTGTTGTGGGAGCAATAAGGTTTGACATTCATCCCGGCCTGGGCAACAAAAGCGGTGATGAATTTTTCTAGGAGGTGGCAATACGAAAAAGTTTGTAATTGAGTTTGGCATGGGAATTGACTTTCACGGTCAGGATGTGACAAAGGCTGCTGTGAAGGCTTCAAAGGATGCCATTTCTAAAAGCTGCCTTATAGGACTCAGTGAAGTGGCAGGATTTTCTCAGGATAACATTGATGAAAACGTATTTATTGATGTGACGGTAGCTGTATCAAGACCTGAAGAAGTGAACAAGGAAGAAGTTGTAAAATGTTTCCCCGTGGGAAAAGTTACGGTCAATGCCGTAAAAGGAGGGCTTAAAACAGACGGCCTTTACTTTACAAGATTCGGTGACAATGATGATTCAATTGAAGCTTGCATAGCTTGTGTAAAAGTAGGAATAAAATAACGTTGGGAGGTAATATTTTGAAAATATCAAATGAGCAATTAAAAGAAATGTATTTGACCATGTTAAAAATTCGTAAATTTGAAACAAGAGCAATGGATAAGTTTGCTGAGGGCAAAATTCCAGGATTTGTTCACCTTTATCTTGGTGAGGAAGCTGTTGCTACAGGAGCCTGCGCAAATTTAAGAAAAGATGACTATATTACAAGTACTCACCGAGGCCACGGCCACATTATTGCCAAGGGTGGAGAACTAAACTTCATGATGGCCGAACTTTTCGGAAAAGAAAATGGTTATTGCAAAGGAAAAGGCGGTTCAATGCACATAGCTGACGCATCAAAGGGAATTCTCGGAGCTAACGGCATAGTTGGAGCAGGACATAACATTGCAGCCGGAGCGGGACTTGCAATTCAATATAAAGGAACAGATCAGGTATGCGTATGCTTCTTTGGAGATGCATCAACAAACCAGAGCACATTCCACGAAGGGCTGAACCTGGCAAGCATCTGGAAACTTCCGGTTGTATTTGTATGTGAAAACAACGGATACGGAATTTCCGTAAGCCAGGCAAGGCATCAGGCAATTACTGATGTATCTGTAAGAGCCACAGCTTACAACATGCCGGGCGTTACAGTTGACGGCAACGATGTGTTTGCAGTTTATGAAGCTGTGGGTGAAGCAGTTGCAAGAGCAAGAAAAGGACAGGGACCTACGCTCATTGAATGCAAGACTTACAGGTTCAGGGGACACTTTGAAGGAGACCCTACAGTATACAGACCTTCAGGTGAATTGGAAGCATGGCTTAAGAAGGATCCAATACCAAGGATGGAAAATTACCTTAAAGAAAACAACGTGATGACTGAAGAAGAAATCAAGAAAATGAATGCTGATGTTGATAATATGATTGATGAAGCAAATGCATTTGCAGACAGCAGCAAAGTGCCAGCCTTGGAATCAGCTTTAGAAGATGTATACACTGATATAGTTGAGGAGGGAAGAATAAGATGAGAACAATGACATATGCTGAAGGAATTAGAGAAGGAATGAGAAAGAAAATGATGGATGATCCAAATGTGCTTCTTTTCGGTGAAGACGTTGGAAAATTCGGAGGATGCTTCGGAGTTAGCGCCGGATTGTTTGATGAATTCGGAGACAGGCGTGTGAGGGACACACCAATTTCTGAAGGTGCAATCATAGGCGCAGCCGTAGGTTCTGCTGCATGCGGCTTACGCCCCATTGCAGAGCTCATGTTCATGGACTTTGTAACCGTAGGTATGGACCAGATTGTGAACCAGGCAGCCAAGTTAAGGTACATGACCGGAGGAAAAATAACTCTTCCCATGGTTATACGTCTTCCTGAAGGCGGCGGTGTAAGTGCTGCTGCTCAGCACTCACAGTCATTGGAAGCATGGCTCGCACATGTTCCGGGACTTAAGGTTGTATACCCTTCAAATGCTCAGGATGCTTACGGATTGATGGTTACTGCAATCGAAGATGACAATCCTGTTATATTCATAGAAAACAAGACGTTGTATGCTGTTAAAAGTGAAGTTGAAGATGAACTGAAATCTGTTCCTCTTGGAAAGGCATGTGTTAAAAAGGAAGGAACTGATGTTACAATCATTACATACGGAAAACAGGTTCTGGATGCATTGAAGGCTGCAGAAGCTCTTGCCAAGGACGGTATCAATGCTGAAGTTGTAGACTTAAGATCACTGTATCCCCTTGACAAAGAAACAATTTTCAAATCTGTAGAAAAGACACACAAGGTTGTGGTTGTAAGCGAAGAAGTAAAAAGAGGAGCCTTCTCCGGAGAAATTGCTTCACTAATTGCTGAAGAATGCTTCTACGAATGCGACGCTCCTATAAAAAGAGTGGGAGCACTGAACACTCCTGTTCCTTTCTCAATGGGACTTGAAAATTACATGCTTCCTAATGACAAGGACATAGAAGCAGCTGTCAAATCATTATTTTAAAAACAATTCGCAGCATTGAGCAATCAATGCTGCGTTTCAAAAGGAGGAGCGATGACTTCCATAGGTATTGTGGCAAATCCTGCTTCAGGGAAGGACATAAGGCGTCTTGTGTCCCATGCAACCGTAATTGACAACAACGAAAAAATAAACATAGTTGAAAGAATAGTACTTGGAGCTCAGTCCTTAGGCGTAGACAAAGTATGTATCATGCCTGATTCCTACAACATCGGTTACAGGGTTCTGGACAAACTGAAGCTCTGTGAAGAACTGAAGTGTGAAATAGAAGTTATAGAAATGATGCGAACCGACAGCATGGAGGATACGGTCTATGCAGCCGAATACATGGAGAAAAAAGGAGTCGGCTGTATCGTGACTCTAGGCGGAGACGGAACAAACAGGGCAGTGGCAAAGTCCGTCATAAACACTCCACTCATAACAATTTCAACAGGAACAAACAACGTATATCCTGTAATGCTTGAAGGTACTGTTGTGGGTATGGCTGCTGCAGCTGCTGCATCAGGAAAATTTGACAGCAGTCTTTATACTGCAAGGGACAAAGTAATAGAAATTTATAAGGATGATGAGCTGAAAGACATTGCACTCATTGATGCAGTCATATCAAAGGACGTATTTGTTGGTTCAAAGGCCATATGGGATATGGATACAATAGAAAAAATATTTGTAACCCGAAGTCATCCTGCTTCAATAGGATTTTCTGCTGTTGTGGGATGTAAAAAAATTATTTATGCCCACGATGATTTCGGAGCATATGTGGACATAAACAACGGTGCCTCTTTCATAACAGCTCCTATTGCTGCAGGAATTGTGGATAAAATATCATCCGGAGAACCGGTAATTCTTGGATTTAATGATGAATACCAGTATGTTTCAAAGGACAGGGGAACTATTGCACTGGACGGAGAAAGGGAAATAGAGTTTTCTGCTAATCAGCGCTTTGTTTTTAAAATAAGAAGAAACGGCCCTTTACATGTCAATGCCGTAAAAGCACTTGAAGCAGCACAGAAAAATGGTTTTTTTATTGCAGATAATTCAGATTGATGCTGAATTATTTCAAGTTAATAATATTGGGAGGTAATAATGGCTGAATATATAGTAATGCCTAAAATGGGACTGACAATGACCGAAGGATTTTTGACAAACTGGAAAAAATCTGAGGGAGATATGATAAATTCAGGTGATACTCTTTTTGATGTTGAAACAGACAAATTGACAAATTCCTATGAAGCAAAGTCTTCGGGGATACTTAGAAAAATAATCGTGAGGGAAGGAACTGTAAAGGTTCTTGAACCGGTTGCAGTTATTGGAGATGCTGATGAAGACATATCAGCTCTGTTAGCACAGTCTGGAAGTAGCGTACCTGTCCCGGAAAATAAGGCGGACGTAAAAACACCGTCAATGGCTCCGTCAGAAACTCCTGCAGCCGCAGGAAGAATAAAAATTTCTCCGAGAGCAAAAAAAATCGCCCAGGATCTGGGGGTGGATATTTCATCTGTTTCCGGTACCGGACCGGGAGGTGCCATCACTGAAGATGACATAAAAGCATTTGCTGAAAAAAACGTGAATAAAAAAATTTCTCCGGCAGCTGCAATTGCTGCAGAACAATTAAATGTGGATACAAACCAAATTCAAAAAGAAACACGCATCATGAAGGACGATGTAATTAAATTTAAGCTAGACGAAGAGCTTATGAAATATGCTTCTCCAATGGAAACAAGAAAAACTATGACAACCATGCGAAAGGTCATTGCCAAAAGAATGCATGAAAGCGTGCAGACATCTCCAACGGTAAACTACAACCTGAAGGTTGACACTACAGCCATGAAGCAGCTGAAGGATGACTTGAAGGATGCAGTGAAACTTTCTTACACTGATATACTTGTTAAAATAGTATCCATGGTTCTTCTTGAGCATCCGCTTTTGAATAGTTCTGTTGACGGCAATGAAATCATTACGCGTAATTACGTAAACATGGGTGTTGCTGTTGCTCTTCCTGAAGGACTTCTTGTTCCTGTTGTGAAATATGCAAATGTTAAGGGACTCAAGGACATTTCCAAGGAAATAAAAGATATGGGTCAAAAAGCCAAAAACAATGAACTTACAGCAGATGAGCTTACAGGAGGCACGTTCACCATCACAAACATAGGAATGTTTGGAATAGAGTCGTTCACTCCAATCATCAATCAGCCTGAGGTTGCAATTCTTGGTGTCAATACAATTGAAGAAGAAGCAAGGGTTGTTGAAGGCGAAATAAAAATCAAGCCCATGATGAACCTGAGCCTTACAGCAGACCACAGGGTTGTTGACGGAGCCGTTGCTGCTTCATTTATGGCAAAATTGAAACAATATATTGAAAAGCCGGGGATGCTTTTGCTTTAAGGAGGAAATATGAAAATAGCTATTTTAGGAGGAGGCCCCGGAGGTTACGTTGCAGCCATAAGGGCAGCTCAGCTGGGAGCAGATGTTACTGTCATAGAAAAGGAGAATCTTGGAGGAACATGCCTAAACAAGGGTTGCATACCAACCAAGGTTCTTCTTCACACTGCTGAACAGCTTGAAACCATTAATAAAGACTGCCGGGAAATAGGAATAGATGTGAACGGTGCAGTCATAAACTGGAAACAGCTTCAAAAAAGAAAAGATAAAATAATCCGTAAACTTGTTGGCGGAGTTGACAGTTTATTTAAAAACAACAACATAACAAAAATCATGGGTGAAGGAAGTTTCATCGGCAGAAATCAAATTCTTGTGAAAACAATTGATGGAACAAATGTCACAGTTGATTTTGATTATGCAATTATTGCAACGGGTTCAAAGCCTGTGATTATTCCATTGCCCGGTGTTGATCTCCCGGGAGTCATTACAAGCGATGAAGCACTTTCGTTGTCTGAAGTTCCCAAAAGCATGGCCATAATAGGGGGCGGAGTAATAGGAGCCGAATTTGCAGAAGTTTATGGTACGCTAGGATGCAAGGTTACAATTGTTGAGATGCTTCCTGATATTGTGGCAAACATGGATTCAGACATAGTCAAGACTTTGAAGGATAAATTTATTAAAAGCGGAATTGAAATATTTACAAACACCAGAGTTGTTTCAATATCAAAATCTGCAGAAAATCTTCTGGTTAACACTTCTTCAGACACAGGTGAAAAATCCATTGAAGCAGAAAAAGTGCTATTATCCATAGGAAGAAAGCCGTCAACAGACAACATAGGACTTGAAAAGCTGGGGATAACTACAGTGAAAGGAGCTGTTGCTGTCAATAAACACATGCAGACAAATGTTGAAAACATATATGCCGTAGGTGACTGCAACGGCGGAGTGATGCTTGCCCATGTTGCTTCAGCAGAAGGTGTTGCAGCCGTTGAATCAATTATGAAGAAGCATCCTAATATAGACTTTAAAACAATACCGTACTGCGTCTATACACATCCTGAGCTTGCAGGGGTGGGACTGACGGAAGAACAGGCTAGAAAAAAGGGCTATGACATTAAAACAGGCGTTTTTCCAATGTACATAAACGGAAAAGCAATGATAGAAGCGCAGACTGAAGGAATTGTGAAATACATTGCAGATGCGTCTACAGGTGAGATACTTGGTCTTCACATGTCAGGACTCCGGGCAACAGACCTAATTGTGGAAGGAGCCTTGGCAATAAGGCTTGAAGCTACGGTTGAAGAAATAATATCAACCATCCATGCACATCCAACAGTGGGGGAATCTCTCCTTGAAGCAGCCCACGCAGTATACGGCAATGCAATTCATATTCCAAAATAATTTAAATTTGCAATCTGTAACAGCAGATTGCTTTTTTATATGATGAGGAAAGTTCTCTTTCCTATCATATAAAAAACGAGGATTGCAAAGGGCGGGACGCCCTTGCCGTCTAGGGGGGGGCGGAGTCTAAAACGCGGATGCGTTTTAACGCCGAAGGGGGACATAGGTCCCCCTAGCGGAGTTGCGAAGCAACTTTTTTATTTTAAAAGTAAAAAAATTTTATGCAAATATTAAGTTTATTGTGATAATATGAAGGATATAACTAACTATAGGAGGCGGAATATGACTTCCATCGGCATAATAGCAAATCCTGTTTCAGGAAAGGATATAAGAAGGCTGGTTTCTCACGCCACTGTAATAGACAACAGTGAAAAAATCAATATTGTTGAAAGAATAGTGCTTGGCGCGCAATCAATGGGTGTCGACACTGTGTACATGATGAATGATTCTCACAAGATGGGACTTAAAGTAAGAGACAAGTTAAGAACCAGTAAGGAATTAAAATGTGAGATCAATCTTACGGATACAATAACTTTCAACAGTATGAAGGATACTGTAAATGCAGCTGAGTTTATGGAAAAAAATAATGTGGGATGCATTGTTTCATTGGGAGGGGACGGAACAAACAGAGCCATTGCAAAGGCAATCAGCAAAACTCCGTTAATAGCCATATCAACCGGTACAAATAATGCATATCCTGAAATGCTTGAGGGAACAATTGCGGGAATGGCAGCTGCAGCAGTTGCTTCAAATCGTTTTGAAAAAGAAAGCTATGCAATCACTGACAAAAGAATAGAAATTTACAGGGATTCAGATCTTTTGGACATTGCCCTTGTTGATGCAGTAATTTCCAATGATCCTTTCGTGGGCTCCAGAGCAATCTGGGATATGGACAGCATTGAAAAAATATTTGTAACAAGAAGTCATCCGGCTTCAATTGGATTTTCATCTATTGCAGGGTGCAAGACTATAATACATCAGCACGATGATTTCGGAGCATATTTAGATATGAACACAAACTCCGGCACAGTCACTGCTCCAATTGCAGCTGGAATGCTTGAAGAAGTTTCAGTTGGTGAGCCTGTTGTTTTAAATCTTGATGAGGAGTATGAGTATGTAGCCGATGACAGCGGCACCATTGCCCTTGACGGAGAAAGAGAAATAGAATTTTACAAAGGG
>NZ_JAJUJR010000331.1 GCF_029265225.1 Sedimentibacter sp. | reverse complement strand
CTATTTATATATATGCCATAATAATTAATATTATTTCTATAACAAAAAAATGACTGCCTCTGCAGCCATTAGATTATTTGTGGCGTGTCTTGTACTCGCCTGGGATTTAATTAAATTTTCACTATCTGCGTGAGAGCAGAAGCTCTCCCCTACAAACTGGCATTCAGATTCACTGCCAATTTGTCACTATTTCAATGCGTAGGGGAGGACCTCGTGCCCTCCTGCATAAAACATAATTTTGAAATCAAACCCCGGGCGGATACAAGATCCGCCCCTACAATTTGTGGAAAATTAGGTTTGACAATAGCCTGTGTCCGGTATAATCCGCGATGACAATTTATCAATTCATGATTTTATTATTTTGTTACACCATTTCATCGCAGGCATACATTACAACAGATGCTGCAACAACGCCTGCAGTTTCCGTCCGCAGGATTCTTTTACCCAGTGTGACAATGTGGGCTCCTATTTCCTTGAACATTTCTATTTCCTTGATGTCAAAGCCCCCTTCAGGACCTATTATAATATAGTAATTATTTTTTGGCTCCTTCAGTACATCCTTAAGAATCTTCATGTCTTCAAGCTCATAGGGAACAATCACTTCAGCATCTTCCTGTTTCAATCGTTCAACAAGCTCCTTGACGGTTGTAATTTCTTCAACCTGCGGAATTATGTTTCTTTTGCTTTGTTTTGCAGATTCCTTGGCTATTTTTTGCCAGCGGTCAAGTTTTTTTTGTTCTCTGTCCTTGTCGTTAAGCTTTACAACTGTTCGTTCCGTTATTAATGGTATGAAGTTTTTAACTCCAAGTTACACGTTTTGCTGAATTATTGTTTCCATCTTTGTCTGCTTTGGAATGCCCTGGCAAAGTGTTATGTTGATTTTTGATTCATTGTTTCTTTTTATTTCTTCAATAAGGCTGCAAAATATGTCGTCCTTGTTGATAGCTTCAATTCTGGCTTTATATTCATTGCTGTCCGTGACAACTGAAATGATGTCACCTTCCTGGGCACGCAAAATTGTCTTTAAATGTCTTGCGTCTCCTCCGGTAACACTCACTGTATTGTTTTCAATGCAATCATCTGCACAAAAATATCTGAACATTTTTACCTCACTTATTTGAGTATCGCAGTTACGCAAACCCATTCTTCGCTGTCGTTTATTTCCACAACTTCAAAACCCAAATCCTTAAAATTATCAAGCACATCCTGTAGATATTTTTTTATTATTCCTGAGGCAATTACAAGTCCGCCTTTTTTCAGGAACTTTGGAAATGTCATGCTCATTCCCATTATAATTTGGGCTATAATGTTAACAGCAATCATATCGTATTTGTTGTTTCCTATTTTCTCCTGAAGTGTTTCATCATTTGTGACATCGCCGCAGTAAACAGTGAATCGGTCTTCAAAAATGTTGTTTAGTGCTGCATTTTCCTTTGCAATTCTCACAGCATTTTCATCAATGTCAACTCCAACGCAGCTTTCTGCTCCAAGCAGTATTGAAGCAATTGACAGAATACCGCTGCCGCAGCCCATGTCAAGAACCTTCATTCCTTTTGTCATATGTTTTATTATTTGTTCAATGCAAAGGCGCGTTGTATGGTGTTGACCTGTTCCAAAGCTCATACCCGGATCAATTTCAAGAATCAATTTTCCTTCTGTTGATTCATTGTATTCTTCCCAGGATGGCTTGATTATTATTTTGTCTGAAACAGTAAAGGGTTTGAAATACTGTTTCCAGTTGTTGGCCCAGTCTTCGTCGTTTAACATCCTTGTTATTATTTCAAGCCTTCCAAAATCAACATCCATATATTCTGTTTTAAGATTTTCAACAAACTTTTTTATTTCCTTGAATAGCTCATTGCCCTGGCTGTTGTCTGCAAGATAAACCTTGACGCAGCTTTCGCAGTCCTTCATTTTTGTGAGCTCTTCATCATAATAATCCCAGTTCATTGTATCATCATGCAAAAAGTCTTCAAAAACACTGGCATCCTCAATAACTGCATCATTGATTCCAAGTTTTATCAAGGCTCCGTTTATTATTTCAATTCCGTTGGTAGTAGTATATATTGACACTTCAATCCAATTCATTTTTTTCTCCTGTTTATGAAACACTATTCTTCTATTTTAATTTCGTAAGTTATGGGAACTGCCTTTTCCAGCATAGCAGCAACTCCACAGTACTTTTCCATGGAAAGCTTAACAGCTCTTTCAAGTTTGTCGTAACTCAAATCTTTTCCCTTGAACTTGTAAATTATTTTTATGTAATTGTAAATTTTAGGATCTTCTTCTCTAGCTTCAGCTTCAATATCCACATTCACATCTTCAATTTCTACTCTCATCTTTTTAGTGATTGTCATTACATCTATTCCTGAACAACCAATTAATCCTGCAAGCAAAAGTGCCTTAGGACTTGGTCCAAGATTGTTTCCGCCATTTTCTACTGTTGCGTCTGTTGTTACTTTGTGACCATTGATCTCCATTTCAAAAGCCATGTTTCCCTTAAGACTTGCACTTATATTTGTTTTAGCCATATTCTCTCCTATTCTTAAATATATTTTTAGTTTCTACATTATATCATATATTCAAATTGAATATAGTATTTTTTATTGACTTTCATATATTATAATATATAATTAAAAAAACTTTAATAATAACAGGCAGGTAGATTATGAAAGATATTGTTAAATCAAATATTATAGGAAGCTTAATAACCTTGGTTGCAGGAGCATTTATAGGTTTTTTCGGAGTATTTGTTTCGGTTTTTTCAGATGGGCTCATATATGAGAGGCTTGTTACAATATTAATCGTGTTGATCATTTATGGAATAGTTAGCATTGTTCTGGGATTTCTAAAGCCTGCTTACACCTGGCTGTACATGCTTGCTTTAAGCATGCCGGGCGTAATAATCCTTTTATTATATACTTCAAGAGAATTCAATATTCTCCATGTTGCATACATGATTTTGATTTTAGCCTTTTCTTTTTTCGGTACAAAGACAGGCAAATCAATGAAACGAAAAAAGAAATAAGAATTTTGTTATTTGCGGG
>NZ_JAJUJR010000246.1 GCF_029265225.1 Sedimentibacter sp. | reverse complement strand
GCCTTCCATGGTCTTCATGGAGAGGGTATTTCCTGTGGGGTTGCTTGGCGAATTAATTACAATGACTTTGGTTCTGTCTGTTATCAATCCCTCAAGCCTTTCCATATTAATCTGAAAATCCTCTTCTTCATAAGTACATAGTTCTATGGGTATACCTCTAGCCAGCTCAACCTGCTGTGGGTATGGAGTAAAATATGGGGCTTGTAGTATTACCTCATCACCGTCATCCAATATTGCCTCCAGCGCAAGATACATACCCAAACATCCGCTTGCTGCAACAAACACTTCTTCATCCCTGACTGCCATGTTATATTCTTCTTTGTAAAACTTGATTATTTCACTCCTAAGCTCCGGGTCACCCCTGAAATCCGTGTATTTTGTATGCCCAAGCTTCGCATCGTGCATGGATTTGTCTATTATCATGTCATGGGTAGTTAAGTCCGGATCTCCCAGACTTAAATCAATGACATCATAAAATTGTTTTGCAAGTTCATCAACCTTTCCCATGGGAGTGGATTTATCTTTCCAGTATCTTCTGGATATATATTTATTTTTCATGTCTTCTACCTTAGTGAAATGGTATTTTTGCTGTATTGTTCAAAGTCGCTCTTGTAAAGTTCAGCAGCTATTCCTATATCTGTGGAACCCATGCCTATTATGCAGGCACATATTATTTCATCATCATTTTCCCTGCCTGATTTTCTTCCTGCAACAATTTCAGGTACCTCTGCATGAACATCCTTCTGGTTTATTTTTCCTGCCTTTGCCAACTTCAAAAGCTCACCTCTGTGGGAATTCTGCTCCCAGTTATCAACAATCAGCTTGTCTGCCTTTAGGGGTATGCTTTCATCCAGCTCCTGGAATGATCCCAGTGAAAATACAGTACATCCCTTTTTGAGCCATTCATTCATAACCAGAGGTTCATTGGCGATTGTAACTGTAATTATTACATCTGAATTTATACAAGCTTCCTTATTGCTGCCGGCTACCTTTACATTTAAATTCAATTCTTCAGACATTTCTCTTGCAAATTTATCTGCAGCTTCTTTTCTTATGTCTGCAACCATTACTTGCTCAATTTCCATGACTTCATTCATAGCCCTCAGATTCATGCGGCCTTGGACTCCTGCGCCTATGATACCTACGTTTTTGGCTTTCTTTGATACAAGGTACTTAGCAGCTACTCCTGATGAAGCACCTGTCCTGATGTCTGTTATGTATCCACCATCCATTATTGAAAGCACTTCTCCCGTTCTGGGATCGTTGAGTATAATAACAGCACTTATATAAGGAATGCCCTTTTTATAGTTGTCATTAAATCCCCAGACCCATTTTATTCCTGACATATCAAAGTCTTCACCCAGGTAAGCAGGCATTGCATTGTAAGATCCTCCATAAGGCGGCCAATCCGTACTTTCTCCTAAGTCAAGAGTAATTTTGGATGGCATGACCACATGATTGTTGCCATGGGCTGCATAAACTTTTTCGACCAGATTAAGAGCCTTTTTCATAGTTAATTTTTCTTTAACTTCTTTTTGTGATATTAATTTGATATTTACCATTTTAACCCTCCAGATATTATTTTGATTTTATAATAGCAATTATCATACCAAGTACCACTCATTGGTTTTTCAACGTTTTAAAATATTATAGGGTGAATTATTCTCAAAATTAGAACTTTATAAAGCCATTATTCTCATCTTGAGAACAATGTCTAAAAAGCAATAATATTGCATGTATTTATTTGGCAACCAAAGATAAAATATTCTCAATTTGATAACCTGCATTTCTTCTTTGTCTGAAAAAAAATAGAGATAACAAATCACATTTAAATATGTACCCTCAGTTGCTTTCTTCTAAAAATAAGCCTTTTTTCTTTACATCCTGATTAGATTATGATATTTATTTAGTCTGACGCTTATATAAATAATATTTTTATTTTTTAAAACTTTTTAAATCCGTGTTTCGTCTATAGACTGTTAAGACATTTAAGATGTGCATCAATACGAGGAAAGGTGAAATTCGTGCGAACTAGGTTGAAGTTAGAAAAACATTATGAAGATTTTATTATAGAAAATAAGGAGAAACATTACAGGATAGCTTACAGTTATGTAAAAAACGCTGATGATGCCCTGGATATTGTACAGGAAGCCGTGTTTAAAGCATATGTTTCTTTAAACACCTTAAAAAATCCGGAATATATGAAGACATGGTTTTACAGGATATTAGTCAATTCATCATTGGATTTTCTGAGGAAACAGAAAAAAATTGTTACAATGGATGAAGAAAACATTGCAGTATATAATGACTGTTTTACTGATCAATATGAAAACATTGACTTGAATCATGCACTGGATGAGCTGCCAAGCGACTGCCGCAGCATTGTAATATTAAGATTTTTTGAGGATTTGAAAATAGAAGAAATTGCAAAGATACTTGATGAAAATGTGAATACGGTTAAAACCAGGTTGTACAAATCTCTGAATAAACTGCGAATTCAAATGAATGATTAATGGAGGATTGCCATGAAGAATAATAACATAGATCAGCTGAAGAAAGATTACATGAATATAGCTATCCCTGAAGAATTGGATTTTAAAATCAGAAAATCATTAGCGGAAGGGAAGAAAACAATGAACAGACAAAAACATTTAAACGCAATCAAGACTGCAGCGGCTTCAGCAGCAGTCATTGCAGCAGTATTCACTGTAAGCATAAACACAAGCGAAGCTCTGGCGCTTACACTTTCAGAAATACCTGTCATAAATAAAATAGTGAAGGTTTTAACCTTCAGAGAATACAAGATAAATGAAGACACATACAACGCAGACATAAAAACGCCCTCAATTGAAGGCCTTGAAAACAAGGAGCTTGAAAGCAGCCTCAATGATAAGTATATGGCTGAAAACAAGATTCTGTACGAACAATTCATGTCCGATGTGGAAGATATGAAAGCAAACAATGGCGGTCATCTTGGCATTGACAGTGGTTATGTTGTAAAGACCGATACAGACAAGATATTGTCAGTGGGGCGCTACGTTGTCAATACAGTTGGTTCTTCTTCAACAACTTTTCAATATGATACCATAGACAAGGAAAATGAAATATTGATTACACTTCCAAGCCTTTTCAAGGATGAAAGCTACATTGACATCATAAGCAAAAACATAAAGGAACAAATGATTGAACAGCACGAGGCTGATGAATACAAAGTTTACTGGGTTGAAGGCATAGAAGATGCATCAATGGCAATATTTAATGAAATATCAGACAATCAGAGCTTTTATATAAGCAGCGAAAACAAACTGATAATTTCATTTGACAAATATGAAGTTGCTCCTGGATATATGGGAGTAATTGAGTTTGAAATTCCTTCAGATATACTTGGTGATATATTAATAAGTGATGAATATATAAAATAATTTAATGATACAAAATCACCGCAGTTTTTCTGACTGCGGTGATTTGTTTATTTCATTGAACCGGCTGCAACAACCTTATTTCGGCCGGATTTTTTTGCTTTGTATAAAGCTTTGTCTAGACGCTGATACCAGCTTGTAAAGGATTCACCCTTCATCCTTACGGCTACTCCGAAGCTTGCAGTCTGTCTGCCTGCAACAGGAAATATAGTTTCTTCCAGGGTGCTGCGTATTTTTTCTGCCAATAAAACTGCTCCGTCTTCCGATGTCTGGGACATCAATATTATAAATTCTTCGCCCCCGTATCTCACAAAAATATCAGAGTTGCGTATGATGCCGCTTACTACCTGAGCTGACTGTCTCAACAGTTCATCGCCCACGGGATGTCCATATGTATCGTTGACAATTTTAAAATTATCCAAATCAAGCAATATCATCGAGAGAGGTTTATTGCTTTTTTCTGATATCTCAATTTCATTATCTATTATTGTTTCAAATAACCGCCTGTTGTTAATACCAGTCAGCTGATCCTTAAATGCATCTTCTCTTAATCTATTTTCAATTGCAACCTTTTCTGTAATATCTCTTGCAGAAAAATAAATGTACTTACCCATGCTTGTCTGAGTGTGCCATTCAAGATATTTATGGGAACCGTCCCT
>NZ_JAJUJR010000076.1 GCF_029265225.1 Sedimentibacter sp. | reverse complement strand
TAAATAAACAAAAGGTGAATGATATTGTCATTCACCTTTTTTATTGCTTACTTATCTTCTTTGTTCGCTGCCTGTTTAAGCTGTTCAATTAGAAGCGGAACTATTTTGAAAATGTCTCCGACTATTCCGACATCAG
This sequence comes from Sedimentibacter sp., assembly GCF_029265225.1. Taxonomy (GTDB): domain Bacteria; phylum Bacillota; class Clostridia; order Tissierellales; family Sedimentibacteraceae; genus Sedimentibacter. The sequence continues at coordinate 8,957 of NZ_JAJUJR010000076.1, read as the reverse complement.
CAACATCAAATATAGGAGCTGTTGCATCCTTGTTGATTGCTATGATGTAATCAGATTCTTCCATTCCGGCCAAGTGCTGTATTGCCCCGGAAATACCGCATGCAATGTAAAGATTTGGTCTTACTGTCTTTCCTGTCTGTCCTACTTGTCTGTCTTTTGGAACCCATCCTGCATCAACTGCTGCTCTTGATGCGGAAATTGTTCCGCCAAGAAGATCTGCCAGTTCTTCAAGCATTGGATAGTTTTCAGGACCGTGCATTCCTCTTCCGCCTGATACCAAAACTTTAGCATCTTCAATATTCATTCTCTGCTGAATTATTTTTGTGATGTCAAGTATTTCAACATTCTTGCAGTCTGCAGGAATTTCCAGCTTGTACTGTTCAATGTTTACAGGGTTTTTGTCTGACATCTTCAGTGCCTGCATAACTCCAGGTCTTACTGTTGCCATCTGTGGTCTGTGATTTGGGCATGCTATTGTTGCCATCAGGTTTCCGCCAAATGCAGGTCTTGTCATCATCAGGTTCAGTTTTTCAGGGTTTTCATCATCCGGTTCAATTGTCAGTCCTGTACAGTCTGCTGTAAGTCCTGTGTGAACTCTTGCTGAAACTCTTGGAGCCATGTCTCTTCCGATTGCTGTTGCTCCGTATATTACTATCTCTGGTTTCTTATCTTCGATTATTTTATTCATTGTGTATACATATGGTTCTGTCATGTATACATCAAGAACTTCTTCATCAACATAAATTACATTGTCTGCTCCTGCATAGCAAAGTCTTTTTGCTTCGTCCATCATGTCATGTCCAAGAAGAACTGCAGTTACAGTTGTGTTTAAATCTTTTGCCAGTTGTTTTCCCTTTCCGATTAATTCTAGGGCTACTTTTTGTACTTTACGGTCTCTTTGTTCGGCAAAAACAAAAATTCCTTTATATTCAGAAATATTCATCGTCCGCCTCCTACTATAAAATAAACTTTTCTTTCATTTTATCAACTATCAGTTCAGCTGATTCCAATGGTTCAAGGTTAAATACCTTTCCTGCGGACTTAGCGCCCTTGGTAAATGATTTTTTAACCTTTGTAGGAGAGCCTTTTAAGCCAATGTTGTCCAAATCTACTGTCAAATCTTTCAGTGTCATAACTCGTACTTGTTTTTCTCTGAAAGCATCAAAAATTCCGCCTGGTGTCATGTAACGAGGCTGGTTTAATTCTGCCAGTGCTGTAATAAGTATTGGCAATTTTGCTTTTATTGTATGATATCTGTCTTCATATTGTCTTTTTACTATGATGTGACCATCTTCAATTTTTATTTCTTCTGCATAGCTTATATTAGGAAGATTCAAATGTTCAGCTATCTGAGGTCCAACCTGAGCTGTGTCTCCATCTATAGCCTGTCTTCCGGTAATTATCAAATCATATTCAAGATTATTAAGAGCTGCTGCCAGTGTTGTTGAAGTTGCCCATGTGTCAGCTCCTCCAAATGCTCTGTCAGTAACAAGTATTGCTTCGTCTGCTCCCATAGCCAGCGCTTCTCTCAAAGCTAAGTCTGCCTGTGGAGGTCCCATGGAAACAACTGTTACATGTGCTCCAATTTCATCTTTCAATCTTATTGCTGCTTCCAGGCCTGCTTTGTCATCAGGGTTGATGATGCTTGGAACGCCGTCTCTTATTAATGTGTTTGTTTTAGGATCTAGTCTGACTTCTGTTGTATCAGGCACCTGTTTTATACATACTACTATATTCACGTCTTTTGCCTCCCTATTTCAACATATTAGCGCTGATAACCATTCTTTGAACTTCTGAAGTTCCTTCATAGATTTCAGTTATCTTAGCGTCTCTCATCATTCTTTCAACAGGATAGTCTCTTGTGTATCCATATCCTCCATGAAGCTGAACAGCCTTTGTTGTTACTTCCATTGCTGTTTCTGCTGCAAACAATTTTGCCATTGCTGCATCAACTCCATAAGCTGCTCCTGCATCTTTGCTGCATGCTGCTCTGTAAACCAGCATTCTTGCTGCATCTACTTTTGTCTGCATTTCTGCCAGCTGGAACTGTGTGTTCTGGAACTGAGAAATTGATCTTCCGAATTGTTTTCTTTCCTTAACATACTTCACAGTTTCATCAATTGCTCCCTGAGCAATACCAAGAGCCTGAGCTGCTATTCCAATTCTTCCTCCGTCAAGAGTCTTCATGGCGATTTTGAAGCCCTGTCCAATTTTTCCAAGAAGATTTTCTTTTGGAACTACGCAGTCTTCAAATATGAGTTCACATGTTGCTGAACCTCTGATACCCATTTTTAATTCTTTCTTTCCTATTGAGAATCCAGGGAAGGTGCTTTCAACTATGAATGCTGAAATGCCTTTTGTTCCTTGTGATTTGTCAGTCATAGCCATAACTATATAAACATCTGCATAAGATGCGTTAGTTATGAATATTTTGCTTCCGTTTAAAATGTAGTTGTCTCCGTCAAGAACTGCTTTTGTCTGCTGTCCTGCAGCATCAGTTCCTGCTCCTGGTTCTGTAAGACCGAATGCGCCTATCCATTCACCTGAAGCGATTTTAGTAAGATATTTTTGTTTTTGTTCTTCTGTTCCGAATTCCAGCAGTGGTGAACCACACAATGATGTGTGTGCAGATACGATAACGCCTGTAGTAGCGCAAACTTTTGACAATTCTTCAACTGCCATTGTATAAGTTAAATAGTCGCATCCCTGTCCGCCGTATTGTTTTGGAAACGGAATTCCCATGAAACCGTATTTCTGCATTTTTTCAACAGTTTCAAGTGGAAATCTTTCTTGTTCGTCAATTTCTTGTGCCAATGGCTCCACTTCGTTGACAGCAAAACTTCTGAAAAGCTGTCTTGCCATTTCATGTTCCTTGCTTAATTGAAATTTCATTATTTCACTCCTATTTTTTGATATGCTGACACTTAATATTTATTATAATCATGCCTGTTTAAATTTTCCCCTCATTGCCCTATTTAAAAGAAGGAGTTATCTCCAGAAAATTCCGGAGATAACCCTTGACATGAATCAAATATAATTATTAAATCTGTTTTCTGTCAAATATTACAAGCCTAAAGCAATAACTGCTGCGGTACATACTATTGTAAAAATTAAAGGTACCAATACTGTAGTAACAAATACGAATCTGTAACCTTGTTTATGGTTAAGTCCCAACCAGCTGAACATTAAGAACAATCCGCTTGAATGAGGAAGTGTGTCCAGACTGCCTGCCGCTATGGAAGTCAATCTGTGCATGTATTCCATGTTTGCACCGCTGGCAATGAATTGCTGCGCGAATGTTTCCATGGTAATTCTGACACCGCCTGATGAAGAACCTGTTATACCCGATATAATTGCAGTGGCTGTTACACCTGTTATATAAGGATTCATGTTGAAGCCGTTAATCCATGCAACAACGTTCTGGAATGCAGGAGAATTTTGAACAAGTCCTCCGAATGCAACAACAGCACATGGTCCCGCAATGGCACCTATGGCTCCGCCAAGGCCTTTGTTTAATAATTCTTTTTTATCTTTGATTCTATCCCAGTTAAATATAATGGCTATTGCCGATGCAACAGTCATGGCTAATACTATTGATGCTGCTGATGGCATAACTTTTCTGAATCCAATAATCATAGCTACAACGACAATCAATGGTATAAAGGATTTAGAAGCTGATGGAAGCTGGCTTCTATCAATTTGATACATTGTATGATCAGTACCTTCAATGTACGTAAAATGTTCCCCGGCAGCTCTAAGCCTTTTTTCTTCCCATTTCAAATATGCATACTCCACAACAAACATAATTATACCGACAATGATACTGAATACAGGAGCTGCTGTAAGAGTTGTGCCTAAATAAGTTGTAGGAACAACATTCGTTAACTGCGGTGAACCAGGCAGTACAGTCATTGTATATGCAGCAGAACCTGCAAGCAATGGTCCCATAGCAAGACGTCTTGGTATGTCAGCTTCCTTGAACAATACCATTATTATTGGGCTCACTGCAAATACAACAACGAACAAGCTGATACCACCATATGTCAATGCTGATGTTGCAAGAAGAACAACAAGCATTGCCTTGCCCTTTCCAAACCAATCTATGAACTTATAACCAATTGATATTGCTGAACCTGTATCTTCCATTATTTTTGCATATAATGCTGAAGAAGCAAATATCAAAAAGTATGATTTGAAAAATCCAATATACCCATTCATGTAAAATTCAGAAAAAGACTGCCATAAATTCATTCCATTTGACACAATTACCACTAATCCTGCTGCAATAGTAAGCGGTAATGCACCTACACCCTTGTATGCCAGAAAAGCAAGAATGCCAATTGCTACTAATAAACCAATTATTCCAATCATATTAGACCTCTTTTCTAATTATAATTTTATAGTAACTTCAAGTGAATTTCATAATAAGTAATCAATATAGTAATTGTTTATATTTACTTCATCAGACTATATTGAATTTTTTTGTTATGCTTTAAAGTCAGGTATATCAAAAAACTTGAGATTATCCATGCTTAATGGAAGTTCTGTGTTTTCTATTCCTTTTATGACCTTAACAGCAATATCATTGAATGGAGTTGGAATTCCATGTTTTTTACCCTGGTCAACAACAAATCCGTTTATCATGTCAACTTCAGTCTTTTTGCCTTTTTCCAAATCCTGAAGCATGCTTGCTTTTGCTGTTCTTTTATCCGCATAGAATTTTCTGAAACACTTCTGAGACAGTTCATAATCTTCATAAGTTGCTGTCCATCCCCAGTCTCTCATATCCATTCCCATTACATCTTCAAATTTTACTCCTGCTGCTGTACAAACTTCTATAATTTCGCTTGCTATTAATCCTAAACATGCACTTGCTTTCAAATTATTGAGAACATCTCCGAATACAGAACCTGTAACTGCAGACATGCCGCTCATACAGCTGTTTAAAACCAGTTTAGACCAACGAGCTCCCATTAAGTTTTCAACTATGCATACAGGTCCCATATGTTCAAGAACTGCTGCTACTTTTTGAATTCTATCTGTTATTTTACCGTCAATCTCGCCTATGTCAAACAAATTATCGCCACATGTAACATCCTGAGTTACTTCGGAAACGCCTGGGCTTATGAATGTTGCACCCCAAAGCACAGTACCGCCTACTGTCCTGTTGCCTCCTATATACTCTGAAACACTGTATTCAGGAACACCGTTTTGCAGTGTGCATACAATACTGTCTTCATTAAGGAAGTTTCTTAGACGCGGAAGAGCTTCAGCATTTGATGTTTGTTTAGTAAACACAAACACTATATCATATTTTCCTTCCATTTGTTCCGGTAAAATTGCTTTAACCGGCACTGTCATATCCACACATCCGATTATGTGTGCTCCATTTTCATTTAGAGCCTTTACGTGTTCCGCATAGCTGTCAATTAACACAACTTCAAGCCCATTCTTGTTTAAAAAGGCTCCTAATACAGTTCCCATTGCTCCTGAACCAAAAATTGCTATTCTCATTATACTATCCTCCTGTAATTTTTCGGCTTTAATTTCTAAGCCACCGTATGTAGAGCAATAATCATGCCAACAATTGCAAGCTTGTATTTTGCTCATTCTCAGAAACAGAAGTATTAATACTGTTTATAAATTCTACACATTCAACACTTTTTTGATTTGATTTTCTACACATTTATAATATGCTGTTGCAGTTTTTCGCATGTTTTTGTCAAACTCCATGTTGGCATAAAGATTGCTATATTTAATTATAGTTTTAACAAACAAAACATTATCATGGAGGATATAATGAGTGATTTAAAAAACAAAAGAGTTATTTCTGTAGCTATTACAGGATCATGGCCTACAAGGGAAGATAATCCTAATTTATCAATAACACCTCAGGAGATTGCGGATGACGTATATGAATCTTGGAAAGCCGGTGCTGCCATAGCACATATACACGTAAGGAATGATGATGGCACACCGTCAACTGATTTTGCTAAATATAAAGAAACAATTGAATTGATTCGTGCCAAAAAAGACTGTGATGTCTGCATTAATATTACAAGTTCAGGAAGTGTAGGCTTTGGTGATGAAGAAAGAATTTATCCGCTGCAGCAGCTTCTGCCGGAAATGGCTTCTTACGATGCCGGTACATTAAACTGGCAGCACAGAACTATTTTTGAAAATCATCCAAGATTTTTGGAAAAGCTTGGTCTTGCACTTCAGGAATCAAATATTAAACCAGAAATTGAAATATTTGACGGCGGAATGGTTCATAATGCCTTGTATTATTTGAAAAAAGGCATACTGAAGGCACCTCTTCACTTTCAATTTGTGCTTGGAGCTCCGGGAGGCCTTCCAAATTCCGTAGAGAACCTTGTTTTCCTGAAAAGTTTAATTCCTGAAGGTTCCACATGGTCTGGATGCGGCATTGGAAGAGGTCACATGCCAATAATGATGGCAACAATTGCCATGGGAGGACATCTTCGTGTTGGAATGGAAGACAATGTAATGTATAAGAAAGGTGTTCCTGCTGAATCTAATGCACAGTTTGTTGCAAGAGCTAAGAGACTTCTTGAAGAAGCTGACTTACAGGCTGCTACTCCTGATGAAGCCCGCCAGATTTATGGCCTTACAAGAAAGGTATTTTAAATGTTAGGTTTAAAGATTGATGAATTGACGGTTGGACAAAAGGCTTCTTTTACAAAAACAATTTCAGAAACAGATGTTTATTTATTTGCCGGAATAAGCGGAGATATCAACCCGGCACATTTAAATGAAAATTATGCAAAAGAAACATTTTTCAAGGGAAGAATTGCACACGGCATGTTGTCTGCTTCTTTAATTTCTGCAGTAATAGGTGTGCAGCTTCCGGGACCTGGTACAATATATTCTTCACAGACGCTGAAATTTTTGGCTCCCGTAAGATTTGGCGATACAATCACTGCAACTGCTGAAGTTATGGAAATATTTCCTGAGAAAAACAGGGTTGCACTGAAAACATACTGCACAAATCAGGACGGAACTGTTGTTACAACAGGTGAAGCGCTTGTTCTTCCACACAAATAAATAGCAGTTTAACAGATTATTACAAAAAGATATTGCCAAACTTCTATTAATTTTTGGAATATCTTTTTTATATGGAACCGTATAAAAAGATATGCTATAATTATTATGCTGTTCAGGAGGATAATGATGCAAAAAAATAACAAAGATGAAAAACTTCAAAGTATATTGAATAAAGCTCTTAGATGTATGTATTATGCTATCATTACCGATGAGGCGGGAATTGTAGTTTTTATAAGTAAAAATTATCAGGAATTGCTTAATATTAAAGAAGAAGACTTCCTAGGTAAACCAATTCAGGATATTATACCTAATTCTGAAATTCCTCGAATCATCATGACTAGAAAGGAAGACATAGGGCACTTATTTACACTTAAAAACGGCCAGACTGTTGTGTGCAACAGAATTCCGATTATTGAAAACGACATACTTTATGGCGTAATAAGCACGGCTACATTCTACAATTTAAACGAAGTTTCAATATTAAACCAGCATATTAAAGAACTTCAAAAAGAAAACCTTGAATATAAGAAGAAAATTTCAGAATTGTCCGGAAAAACCAAGTATCCCATAAAAAATATAGTCAGCGACTCCAAATCTATTATGATAATTAAAGATACAATTGAAAGATTTGCAAAATCAGATTTGACTTTTTTAATTACAGGAGAGACAGGAACAGGCAAAGAGGTTTTTTCAAATGCTGTTCATGAGTTAAGCAACAGAAGAGGCAATAATTTTGTAAAAATAAACTGTGCTGCTATTCCAAAGGATTTATTGGAATCTGAACTTTTCGGCTATGAGCCCGGGTCATTTTCAGGTGCATCCAAAGACGGCAAAATAGGAAAGTTTGAACTTGCAGATCATGGCACGATTCTTCTTGATGAAATCGGAGAAATGCCTTTAAGCCTTCAGTCTAAACTGCTGAGAGTTCTGCAGGAAGGTGAACTGGAGCGCGTAGGCGGTTTAAAAACAATAAAGATTGATGTGCGGGTCATTTGCTGCACAAATCAAAACATTGAGGAACAGGTAGAAAAAGGATTGTTCAGAAGGGATTTATTCTACAGAATAAATGTTGTAGAAATCAATATTCCGCCGCTCAGGGAGCGCCCTGAGGATATTCCTCTTCTCTGCAAATATTTTATTGAAGAATTTAATAAATCCCATGGGTTGGAAATAACATATATTCAAAATGATGTTTATGCTCTTTTTTATCAATATTCATGGATCGGAAATGTGAGGGAATTGAAGCACGTGATTGAACGTGCCTGCATAGCTGCCGGAAAAGGTTCATTAAAGTTGGAGCATTTTGATTTTCTGCTGTCAAGAATGTATAAAAAAAGTGACGAAACCAGGCAGTTATTAAGCACAAGTTCTCTCAATGATGTTACAGCTGAAATTGAAAAAGAAAAAATCATTAAAACACTTATTGAAGCAAAGGGCAATAAATCCAATGCTGCAAAATTATTAGGCATTGACCGCAGCAGTCTTTATAACAAATTAAAGAAATACGGCATTGATATATAGTCCAAAAAAATATTAAATCATGAACTGAAAATTAAAAATGGTGAACAGAGTTACTGTTCACCATCTTTATATTTCTTATTTATCTTCTTCTTTAGCTTTTTCTTTTTTAAGTTCTTCAATTAACAGCGGAACTATTTTGAAAATGTCTCCGACTATTCCAACATCAGCTACGTCAAATATAGGAGCTGTTGCATCCTTGTTGATTGCTATGATGTAATCAGATTCTTCCATTCCGGCCAAGTGCTGTATTGCCCCTGAAATACCGCATGCAATGTAAAGATTTGGTCTTACTGTCTTTCCTGTCTGTCCTACTTGTCTGTCTTTTGGAACCCATCCAGCGTCAACAGCTGCTCTTGATGCGGAAATTGTTC